>JAGGXG010000073.1 GCA_021163175.1 Thermoplasmata archaeon | reverse complement strand
TCTCCAATTTCAAATTCATCTTGCTTAAATAAAGCCTGATAGAAGCCAGGATCATCGCATGAAGTTTTGTATTCTTTTATTATTCCTTTATCCAGATTTTTAACATATACAGTTGCATTGCATACAAAGCTTCCATTTTGATATTTTATAAAGCCAATAACTGGATAGAAAGGCAAATCTTCGATACTATGCATGGAAATCATAGCTGAGGTGACCAATATTGTAGCTATAAGCAATGATTTGAGTTTCACTATCTCATTATGTCTTGTTCTATATAAACATTCTTATTTATAGTAATGTAAAATCAGACATCTCTCCTTTTGAAGATGTATATCGAGGCAATGAGAGGTGAGAGAATCCATATCAGCAAGCAAAGTATTAGCGATGTTGTGTTGTAGAAAGATGGATAAAATTCTCTAAAGTTTTCCATGCCAACATCTATATTGAGCGATATAATCCCTCTGTAAATCTGTATCGGATTGAAAAAATCACTCACATAATACCATGTTGGAAATTGCCTCAATTTCGTCTCGCTTTTTACATCGAGGGTAAATATTTTTCCATCTCCATATGCTATTGCAAATCCTTCCAGTGAAATATTCATGAATTTCTTCGATGTTGTATTGAATATAAAGCTTCTGCTACCCAGAATATAAACATTCCCATCTCCATAAGCAATATCAAATATTTTTTCCATTCCTCCCGTCGAATAATTATGGAATGTTTCATTTATGGCATCGTATTCCAGTAATGAGTGGGAAGCAAGATAAACCCTGTTTTTTCCACACGCTACTGAATAACATATGGAAGGCAAAGATATATTTTTGAATTTAACTCCATTGTATTCTGTCAATCTGAGAAAATTGAGCATGTAAATCTTGCCATCGCAATATGAAATGTCGTTGCATGAAACATCGATGCTTTCCCAGTTTTTGTTTTTTATATCATATATCATTGTTTTATCTCCAGCTATATAAAGTTTCCCATTTCCGTATGAGATGCTTGATGCACTTTTCATTAAAGGAATTTTAATTGTTTTTGTGTAATTGCTGGACAAATTATATTCCACTATTTTATCTCCCAGAATATAAACATTTCCGTCTCCATAAGCTATCGATTTTGCACTTCCTTCAATTTCAAAAGATGATATGCCATCGCCATATATATTCACCTCGCTCATAGAATGAGTTGCTATGAAATTCCATCCTGACACGGAAAGAATACCTAAAATGATAATTCCCCATATCATTGCGAAGAAGAACCATATGAAAATAGTTGCCCCCATCGCCGTTGAGCGTTTTTTGAACAATGTTGAAAGCAGAATCGCTATTGAAAGATAAGCCAGTCCAAACAGGATTGAGGCGAGTATAAAAAGAGCATATTTTCCAAGGTTCATGCTTCCCGTTTCTATTCCTATAACGACGCCAGCTATTCCAAAGCCAAGCATTATGGCAACTGAAACAACAGCTCCAAGACCAGCGAATTTTCCAATGATGACTTCACTCCTGCTTACTGGATATGAAAGCAGCACGCCAAGCGAGCCCTTTTCCTTCTCGCCAACAATTGTAGCATAACCAAGCATCAGAGAAATTATTGGAATAAGAAGTATGACGAAACTCGTTATTATCGCCACAGTCTCGCTGGCGGAGCGCCAGCCCGTCTCGCCGCCGCCGCTGCCGAAGTATGATGCGAGAAGAGTTAGAATGAGAAATATCGCTGTTATGGTGATGATCCATTTGTTCCGCCAGTTCTCCATGAATTCCTTTTTTGCTATGGTTAAAATTTTAATATCATTCATTTTCTCCCCACCATTTTTATGAAAATTTCCTCCAGGGAGGGCTCGATTGTTTTGAAATCTATTATTTTCCCTCCCGCCTCCTCTATCGCCTTTATAACATTTGTTTTTACTGCTGGATTGCATATTACTTCGATAACATTCCCTTCCATTTTCGCATCCTCAATGCCTTTCACATTCTTAACAAAATTGAGAACATAGCTGGATGGTCTCTGCAACTCTATTCTCAACCTGGGATGTAACTCGAATTTTTTGCCGAGATTTTCTATGGTATCTATTGCAACTATTTTTCCTTTATTTAAAATAGCGACTCTATGGCTTATTTCCTGCACTTCCGATAATATATGGGATGAAAACAGAATTGTAACTCCCTTTTCATTCAATTCTTTTATCTTCTTTCTCACTTCATATGCTCCTATTGCATCCAGGCCAGAAGCGGGTTCATCCAGAATAAGTAAATTTGGTTTTCCAATGAGGCATTGAGCTAAAGCGAGGCGTTGCATCATGCCTTTTGAAAAAGTTCCTACTCTACGATTTGCAGCATCTTCCAGTCCAAATTCTTTTAGCAATGCCATGCAATCTTCATCTACGCCTTTCAGCTCTGCAAAAAATTGCAGGGTTTGTAATGCAGTCAAATTTTCGTAGAAAGATGGCATTTCTGGAAGATAGCCAATGTTCTTCTTTGCTTCCTTTCCATTTAAAAAAATGTCTTTGCCATTTACTTTTATTTCCCCTCCATCTATCCTGATCAATCCCAGAATTGATTTTATGGTTGTTGTTTTTCCAGCTCCATTTGGACCAAGTAATGAAAAAATCTCTCCCTTTTTAACATTGAAAGATATACCATCTATGGCAACAACATCTCCATATTTTTTAACCAGATCTTTTACCTCTATTGTATCCATCTTAACCCCTTGATGCTTCAATTAGCATTGCATAAATAAAAATTTCGGAAAAACGGGCTTTATTCCTTCATTATCTCATTATACCTTCTTTCCACTTCTTTAATCAATTCTTCAGCAATATAGTTGTGAGTGAAAGCATCTGCTTTCGCTGCTATAGCAATCTTCGTTGCAAGAAGTCTCGCAATCTTGCCGCGCTTGTTTTTGGGAGCTTTCCTCACAAACTCATGCATGAAAATATAGCCATGTTTTGGTGGCTTGCTCCCATCTTTCAAATGGCGGAACAAAGCTTTTTCCGCTCCGAGCAACTGTATTGTGCCAGCTGGCATGGTAGCAAGTTTTGCAATGCCGCCAGCTGCCATCAGGAGGCGGGCAGCAATTTTATATCCTATGATTCTTGTTACATTGGGAGCTATTTCTTCCATCGCTTTCTCAATATATTTCTCGAGCTTTTTTCTTGCATCCTTCAAACTTGATGAGATTTCGGCAATCTTCTTTATATTCTCCTCCTCCATTTCATTTAGCTTTCCCTCCCCGATTTTAAGCTTTGCTGCATCCTTGCAATCAAAAAATCCGAGCCAGTCTGTGAGACGTTCATTTATTATATTCTCTATCTTTATTATTTCATCCAGAGCATTTATTGCCTGGCTTATTCTATTCTCCCTTTTCTTCTCCTCCTCCTTTATTTTTCTTTCAGCCACCATTATGCAAGCTTCTTTAAGCAAATCGATAGAATAGCCATAGTCTGATGCATTGATTTTTTTCTTCCTATATTGTCCGAATTTTCCTATTTGCAGCAACCTCTTTTCATCCACAATTGGCTCAAATTTTTTAAATTCTCTTTCTTCTTGGAGCACCTCTCCATTCTGAATTTTATAAAGCCTTTCTGAAATTTCTTTGGCATTTTTTGGAAACAACCTTTTATCTATTATTTTCTCATCATCGTATAAAAAAACTCCAAACCATCTTGTTTTCAAATACATGATAATTTAAATATAAACTGCATTTAAAATTATGCTTGATATTGAAATTGCAGGAATAAAAATGAAGAATCCACTGATGCTTGCCTCTGGCATACTTGATTTAACTAAGGAAAGCATGGAAAGCTTTTCTCATGCTGGCGCTGTTGTAACAAAATCGATAGGGAAGGGGGAGAGGAAGGGATATAAAAATCCCACAATATATGAATTGCCTTATGGCTTGCTCAACGCTATTGGACTTGCAAATCCTGGCGTGGAAGAGTACATAAAGGAAATAGAGGGGATAAAAGTTGATGTTCTTATAGGAAGCATATTTGGAAAGGATGCAAATGAGTTTGGCTATGTTGCAAATAGGATGGCAAGCTATGTAAAAGCAATAGAGATGAACATGAGCTGTCCACATGCCAAGAAACTTGGAATGGAATACCCGACAGAGGAAATAAGAGAAGCAGTTGAAATGGTGAAAAGGGCAGGCAAACCTGTTTTTGTAAAGCTGGGGATGGAAAATTTAATGGAAAGGGCTATGGCAGCCATAGAGGGAGGAGCAGATGCAATAGTTGCCATAAATACAATCAGGGCAATGGCTATTGATATTGATGCCAAAATGCCTGTTTTGGCAAACAAAATAGGAGGCTATTCAGGCATGGCAATAAAGCCAATTGGTTTGCGTTGCGTTTATGAACTTGCTTCCAACTTTGACATTCCCATAATAGGTGTGGGCGGAATAACAAGCTGGAAGGATGCAATAGAATATATAATGGCAGGCGCCCGGGCAGTGCAAATTGGGACGGGGATATATTATGAAGGAAAAGAAATATTTAAAAAAATTGTGAGTGGAATGCGGTGGTGGCTGGAAAAAAATGGATACAATAGCATAGAAGATGTTGTTGGCATAGCATTGAAAAAGTAGTTTGCACAAAATTTAAATATAAAATTTACTTTACAAATGTAAAAAAAGGTTGATAAGATGAGGGATGCAAGGTTATTTGTGATTGTTGTGGTTGCGATTGCAGCAGTAGCTGGAGCATACCTGATTGGGCAGGAAGAAGGAAAAAGCGTGGACAAAAAAATAAACGTTGATTTAGCCATAGATTTTGGCAACAGTTCATTAAACTATAGTGTTGTTGTGAATGAAGGGGCAAGCGTATATGATGTGCTTGTGGAAGCAGCCCATGAACATAATATTTCGGTGGTTGCAACATATTACTCGCAATATGACAGCTATTTCATTGAATCCATAAATGGCATTAAAAATGGAAATGGGAAATACTGGCAATACTGGGTTAATGGCGAGTATGCCAACGTGGGAGCAAATTTATACAAAGTAAAGAATGGCGATACCATACTCTGGAAACTCGCTGGTTATGAATAGAGAAATAAATATAAAGGTAAAAGGCATATGGGATAAAATGAAAGCAAACAAAACTTTACTGGCTTTGGGACTTATAGCAACAGGCGTTATTTCGAGGATATGGCTGCGCGGCCTCCTGCCGGCGGCGCCCCATTTTTATTTGCACTTCGGAAATGCAAGCTACCCAATCTTTATGATTGACATGTTCTTCGTTGTTGCTACGATTTCACTAATTGCAGGGCGATACCTCGGTAAATATGGCATCGTTATCCCTCTTTTCACAATGGCAATAAGCGATATCTATTTTGGAGGAGGTGCAATACTCTTCTTTACATGGACAGGCTTTGCCATGATGGCATTGATTGGACACGCATCAAAGAACAAAAGCTTCTCAACCTATTTTGGGTATGGCATTCTTTCTGTAATAGCATACGATATATGGACGAATTTTGGTAGCTGGCTGGGATGGTATCCTCACACCATGGAAGGATTCATTCTTTGCTATGGTGTTGCAATTCCATTTATGCTGTGGCATTTGCTCTCGACGATAATATCATTGCCTCTTGCCTCGCTGCCTTTTGAATATGCAAAAGAACATGCAATGGAAGAAGTAATAGAAGAAGCAATGTAAAATATAAAATAAAAATGCGAGGGGCCGGATTTGAACCGGCGATGGCCTACGCCAGCAGATCTTGAGTCTGCCGCCTTGGACCTGGCTTGGCTACCCTCGCTCAATTTGAATATGCCTGCTGTTTTTAAATTTTTACGAAAAGAAAGGCAAGGAAAATGAATATGAAAATCAGTGAGATTATGAACAGGAGCAAAGCCATATTTTTGTCGCTTGCAATTATTATGGGTATTGGGCCAATCATGACAATGCCTCCCTTTCTTTCTTCAACATACTCCTTGGAGTCATCATATTCAAAAGGAAGGGAGAAAATGAAGAGAATCATTGAAATGAATATTAGCAAAATTCCAGCGAGCATAAAAAATCCTGTTCCATATATGAAGGGGAATATGATGAATAAACCGGCTTTTGCCTCCCCCAAAATAAAGGATGCTATTATGAATGCCAGGCCAAGAATGAATAAAGCCATGGGCAACCTATTTTCCATATCTCCTCTGCCTCCTTTGATATGAAAGTATTGCCCTCAAAAAATCTTTTTTTTTAAATGCAGGCCAGTAGACATCTGTAAAATACAACTCGGAATAAGCAAGTTGCCATAATAGAAAGTTTGAAATCCTTTCCTCTCCGGATGTTCTTAAAATCAAATCTGGATCGGGAAATGGTAATGAGGATGTATAAAGATATGATGCAACCTTGCTTTGATTTATCTCATCTGGTTCAATTTTTCCTTTTTTCACATCTTCAGCTATCTTTTTAATTGCTTCTGTTATTTCTTCCCTTCCTCCATAACCTATTGCAATATTGAAGTAATATCTATCATATTTTTCTGTTTTCTTCATCACATCTTCAGCTGCTTTTCTAACTCTCTCTGGTAGCAAATCAAGCTTTCCTATCACGCTTACCTTGATTCTATTTTTATGTATTCTTTCATCTTCAGCAAGTTCTTTCAAGTCCTTTTCAAACATGTCCATCAGATGCTCAACCTCCTGTTTTGATCTCTTAAAATTATCTGTTGAAAAAGCAAATACTGTGAGAACTTTAACACCAATTTCACGACACCATCCAACAACTTCTTCCAGCTTATCCTTTCCCATTTCATGCCCTTTCGTTGGGGGAAATCCTTCCATAAGAGCGTATCTTCTGTTACCATCCATTATGATAGCTACGTGATTTGGTATCTTTTCTTTTTTAATATCCTGCATCATTTTCTTTGCAATAAGTTTGTCCATTTCCCTCCTTACGAGTTTGAAAAGTTTGTTCTCTGTTATTTGCTTTATGGCTCTTCGTGCAAATCTCGTCTCTATTGCTTTTTCTCCCAGTCTTTCAAATTTTTTTATTATCATTTCTCATTTCTATAAAGGCATCCTATATAAAATTGATGCAAACTTTTTTATTTAATTCGGCAATATTATTTCATGAAGAAAACAGTTGTTATTATGGCCATTTTGATTATTGCACCTTTTATAACAAACATAAATGCAACTTTTAGCGAAAATGGAAAAATAGCACAGAGCCACACCGTCATGGCGGAGCTCGGCGCCGTAAGCTGGTGCCCGCATTGTCCAGCTGGCTCAGAGAAGATGTACTCGTTGTTCAACTCTGGGAAGCATGACTTTTATTATGTAACGCTCGTCTATGACAAAAATCCTCTTGCTCAGGATAGAGGAAAATGGCTTAACGATGTTTACATACCAATGCTTTATGTGGATGGCGGTTACAGGGTGGCGGATAACAGCAACGAAGATAATTTTGAAAATGTGATATCGGAAGCAGAGCAAAGAGCAGTGCATGCTGTTTCAGTGGAAGTTAGTGCAAAATGGGTGGGTGAGGATGAAATAGAAGTGGGCGCTAATGTTACAAATGAAGGGAGCAAACCATATATAGGTCATCTTCGAGTTTATGTGGCGGAGATAACATCAAGATGGAACGACGAAGCAGGATTGCCTTTCCATTACGCATTTCTTGACTTTGCCATAAATAACTACATCGTGGCAATGCCTCATAAAACAACGCATGCCGCAGCAACATGGAATGCTGCACATGCAAGCAAAGGTTTGGACTTTTCCGGCATACAACAGGGGAACATAATGGTGGTTGCTTCCATCGCCCACTGGATGCCTCATCTTGGAAAAAATCCATGGGAGCAGCCAGTATGGAGCACTGTATTTCCTGCCCAATTCGTTGATGATGCGGATGGAGTGGCTATATAGCCTTCTCCCATTTTTTTATTGCCAGTAGCAAATGCAAAAATTTTTGCTGAAGTATTTGTGGATGATAGCGAAGAGAGCAATGCATTTAATGAAATGTTGTTCGATGCATGGCTCAAAAATGAAATCATATATGTGATGCTGCCAATTCAGAACGATTTTTCAAATGAAAGATTGCTTGAATACAATGCAGCATATCCTGAAGCATTTCTGGATGGTGGTTATAGAGTTGCCAAAAGTCATGATGAGGTTGAGCAAGCGATGCAGGATTGTAGGGAGAGGAAGAGAAATGATATAAAATTGGAGGTGAAGGCAGAATGGTTTGAATGTCCATGTATATGGGGGCTTATCATAGTTGTAAAAATCAAAAATAATGAAAATGAATCATACAATGGAACATTGCGCATTTATGTTACAGAAGTGAATTCAAGGTGGAAAAGTGATGGAGGGGAAAGATATCATTTTTCGTTCCTTGAATTTGCAGACGTTGAGAACATTGGCATGGATGCTAAAGGAGAATTTTACAGAGCTGTTATATGGGATACAAAGCAGCATTTTCCAGATATATATGACAACGGAAAAAACAATGTTGCAGTTATAGCAGCTTTATTCCAGCAGGAATCGCATCATCTTGATGCAGTTGATATATCGATTTCATCAAATGTGCCACCTTATGTTTCCATATATTATCTCAAGGATGGTCATCTTTACATTTTTGGAAGAGAGATATTCAAAACGGCAAGAACAATAATAGTTGGGGAAATCGTTGCAAAAATAAAAACGTGGGATGACCATGGAATTAAAAAGCTTGAATTGTATGAAGATGGTAAATTTGTGAAAAATCTTGAAGGCGATGAATGGAATGGAAAAGGATTTCATTCTCTCGAGATCATCGCCTATGATGATATTCAGAGCTCCATAGATTCTATCGATGCCTTACTACTCTAATCCAATAACATCTCCTTTTTCATCCAAATCTATTTTTTCTGCATTTGGTTTCAAAGGCAAGCCGGGCATGGTCGTTATCTTGCCCGTTATTGGAACAAGGAAGCCTGCGCCAGCTGAAATGCGTATTTCCTTTATTGTTATCTTGAAATTCTCCGGCTTTCCTCTTATGGAGGGATCATCAGATAGGCTATAAGGCGTTTTAGCCATGCATATTGGTAGATTTTCGAGGCCAAGCTTCTTTATTATTCTTATGTCATCCTCCGCTGTCACACTATACACAACGCGTGCTGCTCCATAAATCTTCTTCGCTATGGCTTCAATTTTTTCTTTAATATCCATATCCAGTGAATAGAGATAATCAAATTTGGCTCTTCTTTCATGCAATATGCTCACCAATTTTCCCGCAGCCTCTATGCAGCCTTCTCCTCCATTATCATATGGCTCGGCCACAGCAAATGGTATGTTGCGATGCAGGCAATATTTTTCCAGCTCCATTATTTCTTTTTCATCATCATCCTTAAATTTGTTCAAAACCACTATATACGGCAAACCAAATGTTTCGATATTTTCAATATGTTTCTCCAGATTTTTTATTCCCTTTTTAATGGCTTTGATGCTCCTCCTTTTTTTCGCCTCCTTCAAATCCATTCCTCCATGCCATTTCAAGGCTTTTAGCGATACAACTATAACGACAGCGTTAACATTGATACCAACACGGGAAACAATATTAAAGAATTTCTCCGCCCCCAAATCTGTTCCAAAGCCTGCTTCCGTAACAAAATAATCTGCCAGGCCCATTGCCATTTTTGCAGCAATCAAGCTACTCGTTCCATGGGCTATGTTGGCAAATGGTCCACCATGAACAAAAGCAGGAGTAGCTTCGATAGTCTGAACCAAATTCGGCTTTATCGCATCTTTAAGCAAAGCAGCCATGGCTCCAACTGCTTTTAAATGCTTCGCCGTTATCGGCTTTTCATCATATGTGTATGCTGCTATAACATTCGAAAGCCTTTTTTTCAAATCATCAATTCCATTTGAAAGGCATAGTATTGCCATGACTTCCGAAGCAGCAGTTATGGAAAATCTATCCTGGCGAGGAACACCATCTTTTGGTCCACCTAAGCCCACAACGACGTTGCGCAGGCTTCTGTCATTCATGTCCATAACGCGAGGCCAGACGACGTAGCGAGGATCAATATGAAATGAATTGCCATGATATATATGGTTATCAACCAGAGCGGAAAGCAGGTTATGGGCTGCTGCAACAGCATGCATGTCTCCAGTGAAATGCAGGTTTATGTCATCTGATGGCACAACTTTGCTCCGCCCGCCGCCTGTGCCGCCGCCCTTTATTCCCATAATGGGGCCCAGGCTCGGCTCTCTTATGGCGACGACAGCCTTTTTTCCAAGCTTTGATAAAGCTTGGGCTATGCCAATTGCCATCGTTGTTTTTCCCTCTCCTTCAGGTGTTGGGTTATCGTTGTGACAAGAATAACCTTGGCCTTTTTTCTGACCCTTTTCAAAACATCCAGAGAAACTTTAGCCTTATACTTTCCATATGGAATGAGCTCACTCTCTTTTATTCCTAACTTTTTTGCCACCCTGTTTATTTCAAGCATAATTCCTAATGGAATAAGTATTTTAATTTTTATTGAATTAATGGTGTGGAAATAAAATCTGAAAAGTTGAAAGGAAAGAGAATAATATATGCCATCACGGGAAGCATTGCATGTAGCGAGGCAATAAAAATAGCCAGAGAGTTACGTCGCCATGAAGCGAGCATAATTCCAGTTATGAGCAAGGAAGCTAGCAACATTATAACAACCAAAGCATTCGAATTTGCATCTGGGAATGAAGTTATTACAAGCCTGTCTGGAAAGGCTGAGCACCTCATCAAAGCTGATTTGATGCTCATAGCTCCATGCACTGCAAACACGCTTGCAAAGATTGCAAATGGAATAGCAGACAATGCTGTTA
>JAGGXG010000060.1 GCA_021163175.1 Thermoplasmata archaeon | reverse complement strand
CAAGGAAAGGAAGAAAAATTGCATTTTTTCATACAACTCTTTGCTTGATTTCATTGAATTTGGTTGCATTAACAAGGTTGCAAAATGGCATCACGGATCATCTTATCAGTGTAGCATATTTGACTTAGCAATTGATGAATTTTTGTTTCACATTCCATAGTTCTTAGAGTTGAATAGATAAGAAAATGATTATTTTTCTTCTTCCAAAGCCATTTTTGTTTTAATTTTGAATTTACAAAAGCATAAATCAACAAATTGAGCCACCAAAATTTGTTATTGCTGAACAGCAATAACAAAAAAACAGACTAAAAAATGTTAAATCTGTTTTTGCCACTTCAAAAAGGTAAACAGTTACAAAATTTAGAAAAAGTTATAATATACCGCCGCATTTTTTATTTTACCTACTTGGGGAGGGGAAAATGGAAATAGATATAGAAGAAATATCAAAAAAAATAATGGAAGTAATTTCCAATGCTGATTTCTGGGCTTAAGCTTGCCTTAAAATAAGGCTTATGCCCTCCTTTACTCTGGAGTATGGATTTTTATTCTCAATCCTGCCATCGTATATAATCCTAAATTTATTCCAGCAAAAACATATGAGATAAAAAGAAAAAATATGGCTACATCTTCAATAAGCAAAAACAAAATTACGCAAAAAATTATGAAAATGATAAGAAATTTTATGAAAATGGAAGAGGTTATTTTTGAAACATACCATATCGAGAGCATATCTTCCAATGGACTAAATAATATATTGGAAAGTATGGCACCAAAAAAAAGAAATTGCCATCACACCCGAAAATAGAATTAGGAGCCATAAATCAAAAAAAGAGGTTACGGCAATACTTGATATTACAACCAGTAAAAGAATGAAGAGAATATGCCCATTTTCCACAAACTTCCTCACTTTTTCTCCGCATTCTTTTCCTTCGATTCCCTCTTTTTCAATAAAAAGAAGTAGGAAGAGGCTCCATGCAGCTATGTTGCTTATTATTATGAATAATTTAAAGGAAATGCCAAGAGACTCATCTGTAATGAAAAAGTACAACGATAAGCCACATTATTAAAATAAAGAGAGCAAATCTTTTTCTGCCTCCTTTCATCTTTACTTTCTTCATTCTATTTTCTTTGCATATTCAAACAAATTTCCAGCCTTATATATTTCAAGCTGAATCCTTGGCATTGGCTTGGCCTTTGCTACGACAATTCCATTTTTAAAAATCTCTCCTGTTTCGATGTTTATCTCAATTTCATCTCCTGTTTTTATATCTGCCTTGTCTATATCCTTGCATTCTAAAATTGCCAAGCCAGAATTTATTGCATTTCTTTTATATATTGCTCCGAATGATTTTCCAATTATGGCTGCTATACCCAGAGAAATGAAGCAGTCAACAGCATGCTGTCGAGAAGAACCACAGCCAAAATTCTCGCCTACGATAAGCACATCTCCCTTCCTTGCTTTTTCAGGAAAATCTTTCCATCCCTCGAGATTGCTGAAAGCATATTTCGCCATTTCTTTTCTGTCAATGATATGCAAATACTTGTTGTGATAAATCATGTCGGTATCAATATCATCTATGAGCTTCCCGTCTCTTTCCACTTTCCATACTCTCCCTTTAATCACTCCATCACCTCCGTTATATATCCAGCTATGGCGCTGGCTGCTGCTGTGGCGGGCGACGCCAGATATGTTTCTCCAAGCCCCTGCTTCCCCTTAAAGTTTCTGTTTGCAGTCGATATCTGAACCTCGCCTTCGCCAGTCATACCAATTTGCCCATTGGCACAGCCGCCGCAGCCAGCATTGCTTATGATTGCACCAGCATCAGCCAGAATTTTCATTGTTCCATCTTCGAGCATGCTTTTCCACACTCTTCTGGTAGTAGGAACGACCTTCATCGTCACACCATCTTTTATTTTCTTTCCTTTTACAATTTTCGCAACCATATGCATGTCTTCGAGACGACCATTTGTGCATGAGCCTATGAAAACTGTATCTATTGGCGTGTATGGCAGCTCTTCCACAGCTCTAACATTTGAAGGACTTCCGGGCAAGGCGATCATTGGTTTAAGGTTGCTAACATCGATATCAATTTCTTCGTCATAGCTTGCATCTTTGTCAGCATACACAGGCTCTACTTTTTCACCTGTTGCCATTTCCATCCATTTTATTGTTTCATCGTTGGGAGGAATGAATCCAATTATTCCACCCATCTCTGTTACCATTGATGCCAGAGTAATGCGGGCATCCACAGATAATGAATCTATTATCTCGCCATAGAATTCTATAGCTTTTCCTAAAGCCTTTCTCCCAAGCTTTTTTATTGTAAATAAAGCCAAATCTTTGGCTGTCCACGCTGCGGAAGGCATTCCATTGAAATGAACTTTTATTGTTGGTGGAACTTCAAACCATGTTTTTCCAGTTTTAAAAACGAATGCTATGTCAACATCTCCCATTCCTTGACCGAAAGCCCCTATGGCGCCCACAATATTGTAATGGCTATCTGTTCCAACAGCAGTAACGCCTGCATGGATTATGCCTTCTTCCATCAAAACATGAGTTCCTATGCCTGCATCAACATCAAAAACACGAATACCATGCTGGCGGGCAAACTTTCTGCATATGTGTTGATTTTGAGCATATCCTATTGTTTTTGCTGGTGCGCTTGTATCGAATGTAAAAAATGTTTTGTTTGCATTCTCAACATAGTTTCCATCATAATTTTCGAGTAAATTTTTTACTACCTGTGCTCCCCCAAAATCTCTTGCCGTTCTCACATCTATATCAAGCCATATTGTTTCTCCTACTTCAACTCTATCCTTACTATGCATGGAAAATATTTTTTCTATAATCGTGGACATTGAAATAGAATTTTATCCAAATATAAAATATTTCTGTATGCGAACTCAAGGAAATTTATTTGAGAAATGTAACTGCTTGTTTACTTTACAAGATGACAAAATTAGACTAATAATGATGAGTGAAACAGAAATAAAATCAACGATAAAGTCAGTGAAAATATCTCCGATATAATTTTGCCCCCATTTTATTTATTCACCATCCTGCTGAACAATGGAACCGCTACTATAGTGAATATTATGCCATATGCCATCATAATATAAACATTTAAAGCAACTTGTCCAAAGCCTACCCCTAGTACCATCACTCTTCTTAAAGCATCTGCCATATATGTAAGTGGCAAGAATTTTGATATGGTTTGCATGAAAGAGGGCATCTGTTGAATCGGGAAAAATACGCCTGATAAAAATAGCATCGGGAACATCAGGGTCATCATAATCATAGATGCTGTCTCTTGCTCACTGGATATCGATGAGATTAATATACCAAGACCCATAAAACTAAATATGCCTATTATGAGAATGAGCAAGCTTAATCCAATACCACCGAATATTTTTATATGAAACAAAGCGATGGCGAGAACCAATACTATCATTGCCTGTATGAATGCTCTTGCACTCTGAGATATGGATTTACCTATAATAATTGAGAATCTTGAAATTGGTGCTACCATTATACCATCCATTGTTCCTTTCTCCCTTTCCCGTGAGATAGAAGATGCTAATCCCGTCATTGCACCTGTCATCACAATCATGGAGATAAGTCCTGGAGCCATAAATTCTATAT
>JAGGXG010000119.1 GCA_021163175.1 Thermoplasmata archaeon | reverse complement strand
CATTGCTTTTTCTTTCTCTAACAAAAATTTTCTTCTCTTCTATCCATTTCGCTATCCTTTCGATTATTCCCATCCCCTCATTCATGGGAAAAATTAAGGAGGAACTATAAAATTATTCTTAAGTTGATGGTCTCCGGATAGGAGAACGCAAAAAATATAAGATGATCAGCAATTAATATTAAGCGGAGGATTCACATAGGAGGATTCACATAGGAGAAAATTAAATTACTTTCCTGCATTTACCATTATGCTTGATGAAGATATTGCAGAGTATGCCTTGAAGATATCGAAAGCAGATTATACTGAAATAAGAGTGGAGGAAATAAAAGGAAACGGGATAAGTTTTGTTGGCGAGTTAAAAGGAGTGGAAAGCTTCCATCGCCATGGATTTTCAATAAGAATAATAAAAGATGGCGTTGTTGGCTTTTCATTTTCAAATGTTTTAAGCAGGAAAAGCGTTAAGGAAGCGATAGAAAATGCAATGAAGAATAAGGTTAGAATAAAGCATATCGTTAAATTTGGAAATGAAAAAATGGAGGAAGGGAAAGACGTTGTTAAAGGAAAAGAGGCAACTATAGATGAAAAAATAGAATATAAAGGAGCTTGATGCAATTTCAAAGAATCAAAAGAGTTTTTTCTATGATGACGAGATCATGGAAAAATATTATGTTAATAGCGAGGGAGCAAGGATATATTCAAAAATTCCCAGGGTTTCGTTATATTATCTTATAACAGAATCGAATGGGAGAGTTGAGCAGATGAGTAGAGAATTTGGAAACACTGGGGGATGGGAAAAGGTAAAGGAATGGAATGTTGAGCAACACATAGAGCATGATTCAAAATTTTTGCGTGATTTGATTGAAAAGGGGCAAAAGGCACCAAAGAAAGGTAGCGTGGTGCTCTCGCCCTACGTCACAGGTTTGATAGCCCATGAAAGCTGCGGTCATCCTTGGGAAGCTGATCGCATCATTGGAAGAGAGGCAGCTCAGGCTGGAAAATCTTTTGTTAAGCCAAGCCTGCTGGGAAAGGAATTTGGGAGCCACATAGTGAGTGTTGCAGATGATCCAACAATAAAAGGAAGCTATGGCTACTATAAATATGATGATGAGGGCATAAAAGCGAGGAAAAGGCTTCTGATAAAAAATGGCATCATAAACGAATTTTTGCATAATCGTTACACTGCATATTTAATGGGCAGCCAGAGCAATGCGGCCGCCCGCGCCGCCTATGGGAAAGAGCCCATTGTTAGGATGGCTAACACATATTTCATGCCAGGCGATTATAGCTTTGATGAGATGCTTGAGGGCATAAAAGAAGGGGTTTATATAAAAACATATATGGAGTGGAATATAGACGATGTTAGATATAATCAAAAGTATGTTGGGCAGGAGGCTTATATAATAAAAGATGGCGAGATAGATGGAATAGCATATCATCCAGCAATCGAGTTTACAACACCTTTCTTTTATAAAAATGTTGTTGCCATGGGAAAAAACCTTGAATTTTATGCAGCCACATGCGGGAAAGGAGATCCAATGCAGGGTGTGCCAGTTACAACTGGTGGAGTCGATATAAGGCTTGATAACATGGTGATAAAATGATTGAATATGCTCTGGATTTGATAATGAAAAATGGAATGGATGGTATTGTGAGCAGCCATAGTAGCATAGAAAAGCAGGTTAAGTTTTACAATGGAAAAATTGAAGTTATAAAAGAATGGCGAACTAAATCCATGGAAATTTTCATGGCAAAGGGAAACAAAAAAATTTCTTTCAATATAGATAGCCCGACAAAGAAAAAAATAAAGGAAAGCATAGAAAGAAATATGAAGATGCTAAGCGTTGTGGCACCTTCCGAATATTATGGAATACAGGATATCAGAGGCCATGTAAACAGAAAAAAATTTGATAAAAATGTTATAGAAAGTGCCGCCATGACTGCGATAGCTGAAGAGGCAATTTCAAAAAATGCAAAAGCTGGCATTGTTTTTTCAGCATTGAATGAAGAGGAAATAGCAAATTCAAATGGAGTGGTGGAGAGAGATAAAAATAGCATGATTTATCTGTCGGCAAGAGCTTTCTACAGAAATTCTTCCGCCCATGATGTTAGCTGCTCGAGAAGCATTGATGGAATCGATGCAGGCATAAGCGAGAATGCATATGAGCTTGCAAAGAAAGCAGGGAATGCAAGAAAAATAAAAGAAGGAAAATATGATGTTATATTCCATCCAATGGCATTCGCAAATTTAATGGCAAGCGTTGCTTCCTTCGCTTCCGCTTTTCATGTTGAGGCCGGATATTCTTTTCTGGCGGATAAATTGAATGAAAGAGTTGCGAGCGAGTTGCTTAGCATATATGATGATGGAACGTTGCAGGATGGCATGGCTTCTCGTAGATTCGATGATGAGGGAAATGCAACGCAAAGAACAGCCATAATAGAAAAAGGTGTGCTGAAAAATTATCTTCACAACAGCACGACAGCTTTTAAGCATAACGCCATTACCACTGGAAATGCTGGCATAGTGGCGCCGCACCCATGGAATGTAATCGTTGAGAATGGAAGCAAAAGTATCGATGACATGCTCGATGACTTCGAAGGCATTGTAATAACCAATGTATGGTACACTCGATTCCACAATTACAGAAATGGAGATTTTTCCACGGTTGCAAGAGATGCGATATTTATGGTTGAAAAAGATGGAATGCACGCTGTTAAAAGAATTAGAGTAAGCGATAACATTCAGAGAATACTCAATAATATAGAAGCTTTATCGAAAGAAAGAAAGCAAATCTTCTGGTGGGAAGTGGAAACGCCTGTATTTGCCCCATATGCAATGGTTAAAGATGTTGTTATAACGATGCCCTAATGCGGGGGGTGGGATTCGAACCCACGAAGGCCTTCGCCACAGGGTCCTAAGCCCTGCGCCGTTACCGCTTGGCTACCCCCGCCTGGCAGAATAGTAGCTTCTTCGCTATTGGATAAAAGCTCAGGTTTTTAATTATAACTGTTTTGTTCAGGCTGTATACTTTTACCACTGGATTTTTTGCTATCCATCCATTTTCCTTTAATTTTTGAAGAATGTATGTATTGCTAGATTTGTATGCTTCATAGTTTGAATACACTGAAACCAAAATGCTCTCGAATTCGCGAGTGGCCATCAAAATTGTTTCATCTGTTATTATGTCCATGGCTTCATCTTTTTCAAAATTTGGCGGGTTGTGAGGATCGAAAAAAATGTGGTAGAAGGCGAGTAAGCAGAAACCGAGTTTATGGAAATCCGGTATGTTTACTATTCTTAAATAACCTTCATTCAAAAACTTTCTTTTGAGCCTTCCAATAGTATGTCGGGTTAATCCAAGCATCGATGAAAGCTGCTTTGAATTTAATTCGGGATTTTCTGTTATGCTGCATAACAAATTTTTCTCATTCTTTGATAAAGCCTTTTCATCCACGCTAAAAAAGTTGCTTGCCTCGCTGTCATCATCTTCTATTTCAAATGTTTTTTTCAACGCATGGGAAAAATCAAAAAACCTGTATATTTTGCTTATTTTGAAAGGAAATACAGCTATATCTGGATATTCTTTTTCAAGCAAACCGAGCTTTCCAAAGGTTTTTGTTCTTATATCATTTATTCTCGCTATATCGGTATAGTTTTTTGAAAAAGCTATTGAAAAACCTTTGTCTTCTTCGCCTATCGAAAAAACAATCTCTTCAAAAGCCTCGATTTTCTTTTCAGTTATTTCAAGTCTTTTTGAAAGTGGAATGACTGGATTGAAGCTTGCTTGAACGAATGCAAGCAACTCCGCACCAAAATTTTGTAACATTGGTATTACAACTGGCTTATAATATCCTTCCTTCCTGAGTCTTTTTCTTATCGCTGCCACCGTTGATTGCTTTACTCCAGCTCTTTCAGCAATTTCTCTATCATTTGCTGTTGGATATTTTACAATCGTATAAAGTACCTTTTTTTCATATTCAGTAAGACTCACATATATGAATGTAAAATATGAATTAAAATCTTTTGCAATTATTTTATTTCAAATATGCAACTTTTTCCATTTTTGCACATTGCATCCTTTATTTCATACTGCAAAATCTATCTTTTAATCTTTGCATTCTCGCTTCAGTTCAAGAAGATGCGATTGACCCTCTATGCCATGAAAACAACATCATATTTCTCTACTCTCCTATTCCATCGATGAGTAATCCATCTTATTTATTTCATCAACATCTTTTTAGTAATAAATGTTTTTAATTGATGAATATTTTTTGTTATGAAAATTCTGGTGACGGGAGGCAATGGCTTTATAGGCAGGCATATTGTAAAAGAGCTTGAAGAGCATGGCTATGCTGTCAAAATATTTTGCAGGAGCTGTAAAGGAAAGAATGCTATAAATGGTGATATAAGAAATGAAAAGAGCATATTGAAGGCTACAAAAGGAATGGATGTCGTTTTCCATAACGCTGCGTTAGCCATGGACTGGGGAAAGAAAAGGGATTTTTACGAAACAAATGTAAAGGGCACAGAAAATGTTGTTAAAGCATGCATTGAAAATGGTATTGATAAGTTGATTTATATGAGCTCGGCAGGCATCTATGGATTTCCAAACAGCATGGAGCCAATAACAGAGGAAAGTGCGAAAAAGCCTCTCAATGCATATCAAAAATCAAAATGGCTTGGAGAAAAAGTTATTGAAAAATATGGAAAAAAACACGGAATCAAAGCCTCCATCATACGCCCGCCCCTCGTCCTTGGAGCAGGAAGCAGGGCGGCGCAAATTTTGCTCTCTTCAATCGAAAATGGCACCTTTTCCTACATTGGAAATGGCGAAAGTTATATTACGGTAACACATCCGAAAGATGTTGCGAATTGCCTCAGATTGGCTATGGAAAAAGATGAGGAAGGCAATGCCTTCAATGTAGCAAGTTTTTCATGCAGGATAAAAGATATGGTGGAAGAAATAGCAGGCTCGATGAACATTGAAGAGCCAAAAAAGCATGTTCCATATTACATGGCTTACGTTGCTGCAATTTTTTCTGAAATGCTCGGCATATTGCTCGGCAGAGAGCCAAAGATAACACGGTTTAGAGTTAAATCAATGGGTACAAATAGAATAATCAGCTATGAAAAAGCGAAAAAAATGCTTGGATACAAGCCATCTTACGATTTAAAAAAGACGGTGCAAGACATGGTGGCTTGGTATCGTCAATAGCCCCATTTATCTATCGTTATCTTCCAGTGCTCGTATATTCTTTCCCTGTCTTTCTTGCTTATTTTATAATTCCTTGGCTTATAATTTTTCTGCCGGGCTATATAATCCTTGAATCGATTTTTTGATTCTTCAAAGCCTGTATATCCAAAGCATGGTATATTTCTTGGAGGTTTTTAAAGGAGATTTGATGAAATCTTCGTATCTTATCTCAATATAATTTTCTTCTTTTATCAAATGTTGCTCCCTGAAAAATTTCTCATACATTGCTTTGTAGAAATAAAATATGTTTTCTTCTATTTCCTCCATGTCATAATTCTGCAATGCAAACAGAGGCATTATTCCCTCATATAACTTTTTTGTGGAAAAGAATACCTCATATGGATTCCTGTAAATATGGATGAATTTCGCATCCGGATATAGCCCAATCAATTCTTTTATTCTTGCCGTATTGGGATAGTTCTTCAGTAAGATTCTTTCCTTTCCTTCTTTATAAACAACTTTTTTAAGCAAGTATGAATAAACTTGCTTCCATTTTTCCGCCAGTTTTTTATCTTTGAATAAAACATATTTGTCAAAATATTCTCTCATTTTCTTTGGAAAGTATCACTCATGGTAGAATGAATAGGGGCTCAAACTTGTTGTTTCAAAAGTTGATACATAGCTCATATTTACATCATGGCTCATTAAATAATGCAGATATGTGGTGCCGCTTCTAAAATGTCCTATTATGAATATCGGCTGGGGTTCCTGCTCCATTATCTTCGCCTTATACTTTTTCTCCTCTATGAGCCTGAACGGTGCTGTAATTGCAGATAGCAAAGTTATGTAGATAGCTTAGAGACATACTTCAGAGATATTCTGAAGCCATTTTCTGCAAGCAAGAAAAGCCATGTTGAAAACTTTCCTCCCGCCACTGGCTCTTATCTATTATGAAAGCCTCGCTTGCCATGGTGGTATATGCATCTCTCTTATTAACTGATTGACAATTGTTAGCATTTATCAGAAAATGAATATTAACTACCCTAACATATACCCACATGGATTATGAAAAGCTATATTCAAATAATGCCAGAAAGATGAGATCATCAGAGATAAGAAGATTGCTCGAAATCTCGCAGCAGCCTGGCGTTATTTCGTTCGGCGGCGGCTTGCCAAATCCAAATGCTTTTCCTGTTGATGAGATAAGAGAGATAGTTAATAAAATTCTGGATGAAGAGGGCTCAAAAGCTCTGCAGTATGGGTCGACGGCTGGCTTGAAGGAATTCATTGAGTTGCTGGTCGAGGTTGTTAAACAAGATGGGATAAAGGCGGGCATGGAAAACATTTTAACGACAGTTGGCTCACAGCAGGCTTTGGACATTGTTGGAAGAATTTTCCTTAACGAGAATGATGTTGTCATGGTGGGCTTGCCAACATATCTTGGAGGAATAAATGCATTTCTTGCATATGGGGCAAAACTTGTTGGTGTTCCTTTGGATGAGAATGGAATGAATGTTGATTTGCTCGAGGAAAAGATAAAGGAGTTGAAAAATAAAGGAGAGAATGTGAAATTGATCTACACAATACCAACATTTCAGAATCCAGCAGGCGTTGAGCTCTCATTGGAAAGAAGAAAGAGAATGATTGAAATAGCTGAAGAAAATGATTTGCTTATACTCGAGGATGATCCATACGGAAAGCTGAGATTTGAAGGCGAGGCAATACCTCCAATAAAAGCTTTTGATGAAAATGACCATGTAATATATATGGCAACATTTTCGAAAATCCTTTCTCCTGGAATCCGCCTTGCTTATGTGGTTGCTCCTGAAGAAATAGCTAAGAAAATGGTTCTTGCGAAGCAATCCATGGATTTATGTACTTCCACGCTATCTCAAACGATAGCTTACCATTACATAAAAAATGGATACATGAAAAATCACCTTCCCAAAATAATAGAAATGTATAAGAGGAAGCGTGACATAATGCTACAATCCCTGGAGGAATATTTCCCTCCTAGCTGTAAATGGACTCATCCTAGAGGTGGCATGTTTTTGTGGGTTGAATTGCCTGAATACATAAATACCGTTGAAATGTTTCCAGAGGCAATAGAGAAAAAAGTTGCTTATGTCACGGGCAAATCATTTTTTGTAGACGGCGGCGGCCTGAACACAATGCGTCTCAATTTTACGAATGCCGGGGATGATGAAATAAAAGAAGGAATAAAAAGGCTTGCTGAAGTTGTTAAGAAAAGAATCAAATAACCTTCATTATCTTTGATTCATTATAGCCCGTTATGACTCTCATATAACCCCTCAACTCTTCATTAATTTTTTCGTTTCCAGTATCAACTTTCAAATTTTCTATGGAAGCAAGCTTATCTTTGGTGGCAACGACTATGATGCCTTCCTTCCCAACCTTTTTTATTACCTGCCAGCTGATCTGCTGATTACCCCGACCAAAAATGAAGCCGTTGCTTAGTGGAGCGACGATTATCCTTGCCTTATCTTCTT
>JAGGXG010000084.1 GCA_021163175.1 Thermoplasmata archaeon | reverse complement strand
GAATAATGATACTGTATGCAAGCCACCTCAAAGAAGGTTCTGACATAACAAACAATGCATTCATTACAGCTCTCGCAGATGGAGGCACCGCCTTCCTTGCTGGCTTCGCCATCTTCAGCATACTTGGCTATCTTTCTTATGCAACAAATGCTTCAATGCAGGAAATAGCGAGAGGTGGCATAGGCTTGGCTTTCATAACTTATCCTGCTGCCATATCAAAAATTCCATTTGCAAGTTTCTTTGGCGTCATTTTCTTCCTTGCATTGCTTACATTTGGCATTGATTCAGCTTTCTCAATGGTTGAATCCATTAGTGGAGCGATGAAATCCAAATTTGGAATGAGTAGAGAAAAGGCAACATTGCTTATTTGCATGATTGGATTTTTTGCAGGCTTGCTTTTTACATATGGCAATAGCCTGTACTGGATAGAAATAATCGATTATTCAATTTCAAATTTTGCTCTCGTTATAGTTGGTTTGTTCGAGTGCATTTTATTTGGATACATATATAAGGCGGAGAAAATAAGAGGATTCGCAAACTTCTCTTCAGAAATAAAGATTGGAAGATGGTTTGATTTCATGCTCAAATTTTTTGCTCCAGCTGCATTAACATTCATACTGCTTTCCTCATTCATTCAGCTTGCAACGCATGGCTACAAAGAGTATCCATCTTGGAGTATTTCAGCAGGCTTGCTGCTCGTTATTCTGCTTATTATCATTTCAATATGGATGGGGAGAAAATGGAAACAGGAGCAATAGTCATGGCAATAATTGGAAGTATAATTTTCTATGGAGGCTTAGCTTACTGCATATCCAGGGCATTGAGAAAAAAATGATATTGGAAAAATAGAAAGAACTTTGAGAAAAAATTTTGGAATTGGCGTTAAAGATGCTGGATTTATTCCTTCTTTTTCGGTTGGACACATTTTTGGCTTATCACATTGCAAAAATTATTGCGTAATGCAATTTTCGATGAATGTAAAAGAAAGCTGCATCAAAACCTTTTTTAATTACGCCATAATATATGTAAAATGCCAAATGAGATTGAAATGACGCATTTAAGAGAAGTGCTTGACTATATGCCATGCGTTATTTGTGAGGAGAAGATTCCTGAAGAAGAAAGAAAATATTTTTGCACAATTTGCAGGCGCATCAACAGAGTTGTTACCTCCGAATATGTAACGCCGAGATGGAGTTACAAAGAAGGCGAGATAGAGGCCATAGAAGGAAGAGAAATAGAAGAGTTAAAACCGAAGGTTAAAGTAATAGTGGAAGAGAAAGAAGAGCCCATGGAGGAGATTGAAATTCTGGAGCCAGGAGACATAGAGGAAGGAGAAATTGAAATAGAAGAAGATTTGCCAGAATGGAAAGCAGTTGAGGAAGAACCATACAGGCATGGAGAATATACGCTGTATACAAAAGAAGTTATTTTGAGAGGAAATAGAAAGCAGAAGATATATTTCTTCAGCAAGAAAAAGCCGGAAAATGCAAAGCCCGTCCCATTGCCACCTGGATATGAAGTTAAAGTCAATGAAAAGGGATTGCCATTTCTCAAGAAGAAATAATGCTTGAGGAATTCGATTATAATTTACCGAGAGAAAGAATTGCCCAGGAGCCAGTTTTTCCGAGGGATGAATGTAAGCTTCTGGTATTAAAATGCGATGGAATCGAGCATAGAATTTTTAAAGAAATTTTGGAATATTTGAATGAAGGCGATGCTCTCGTTTTAAATGACAGCAAGGTAATAAAAGCAAGAATATATGGAAGAAAAGAAACAGGAGGAAAAATTGAATTGTTGCTCATTCAAAAGAAGGGCGAATATTATGAATGCCTCGTTGGAGGAAAAGTCAGAGAAGGGACAAAATTTTATGTTGGCGGCGTTGGTGGCTACAAAGGAAAAATAATAAGCAAGCGGGGCGGCCGCTGCCTCGTTGAGCTGCCTATTGGCATCGATGAATGGGAAAGGCTTGGTAGGATGCCGACTCCGCCATATATAAAGAAGGAGATTGGCGACGATGAATGGTATCAAACTGTTTATGCAAGGAAGAAGGGATCGATAGCAGCACCAACAGCAGGCCTGCATTTTACGGATGAGCTATTAAAAAAAATTGAGAGAAAAGGCGTTGATATTGTTTACATAACCCTGCACGTTGGTCTCGCAACATTTTTGCCTGTGAATATTGAGCAAAACAAAATGGAAAAGGAATATTTTTATATTAGCGAGGAAGCAGCTGAAAAAATAAATAGTGCAGCTGGCGTTATAGCAGTTGGTACGACAGTGATGCGGGCTTTGGAAAGCTCCTCGCACAATGGAATTGTTAAACCAATGCATGGCTATACGGACATTTTCATTCGTCCTGGCTATAAATTCAAATCACCTGTAAAAGCAATGGTAACAAATTTTCATATGCCAAAGTCATCACCCTTGCTTCTGGTTAGTGCATTTGCTGGCAGGGAAAGAATAATGAAAGCTTACGAGGAAGCTTTGAAAAGAGATTATCGCTTCCTCAGCTTTGGAGATGCGATGTTGGTTTCAAAATGTTCAGATTAGAATATGAAGGAAAAGCAAGACTCGGCATTCTAAAGGCGCATGGCCTTAGTGTTGAAACTCCTGTTTTTCTTCCAGTGGCAACAAAGGCGAGCATAAAAACTTTGCTTCCAGAAGAAGCATGGAATGCTGGCACTCGTGTGATAATAGTGAATGCATTGCACATTTATTTGAAAGCTTTCGATTTGGTAAAAAATGGGCTGCATGATTTCATGAAATGGAATGGAATAATATTTACAGATAGTGGAGGCTTTCAGTCAATTAAAAATTTTCCAGCAAAGATAAGCGATGACGGCATTGCATTCAAAAGGAATGGAAAGGAAGAAATATTCACTCCTGAAAAAAGTATAGAAGTGCAAAAGGCATTGAAAAGTGATTTCATATTCATGCTTGATGACTGTCCTCCATATCCTCATAGCGGGAAAAGAGCAAAAAAAGCTGTAAAAAGGACAATAGAATGGGCAAAAAGGAGTCAAGGCAAAAAAAATTTTGCAATATTGCAAGGCGGGATATATGACGATTTACGCCTCAAATGCATTGAAGAAATTAAAAAACTCGATTTCTTTGGATATGCAATTGGAGGGCTTAGCATAGGGGAACCAAAAGAAAAAATGCATCATATCGTAGCCCTAACAACAAAAAATTTACCAAAAGAAAAACCTCGCCATCTCATGGGAGTTGGTTCGCCTGAAGATGTAATAGAGGCTGTAAAAAATGGTGTGGACATTTTCGATAGTGCATTTCCAACAAGAAATGCAAGACATGGAACAATATACACGAGCAAGGGACCAATAAAATTGAAGAAGGCAAAAGGAAGTGTTATCGACGAACAATGCGATTGCTATGCATGCAGAAATTTCTCTCTCGATTATCTGTCATATTTGTATAAAGAAAAGGAAATGCTTGCAATGCGACTTGCTACCATACATAACATACGCTACATGAACCGTCTCATGGAAAGAATAAGGGAAGAAATAAAAAATGATGGCAACCTGGATAAACTAAAGAGGGAATTTGGGATTGCCTAACTTTTCCTTCATTCTTTCTATTGAGGATGGCATTCCCTCTATATCCTTGACTATGGTATTTTCTGCAAACAGCTTATGGAAGTCTGTATTGCATTTTGTCCTTCCCTTCAAATTTTTAACCAGTTTTTTACATAAACGCCATCCCTGTTTATCCCAGTCTGTCAGTATTATGATTTCCTTATAGTTTGCTGCAATAAAATCGCAGAAATTTGCAATTTCCATTCCTTTGTATATGGTTATTATCTTTCCATTGATGCCCAGGCTATGCAAAGCTTCAACATCTTTGGGGCCTTCCACAATTATAGGTATGGTTTTGTTTAGCTCCTTCAGTTCTTCTATTGCACTCTCTATTTTTTTCAACGATGCCTCATAATCCATTTTTTATCATTTCAATTATTTCTTCCCTGCCTTTTTTAACAAAAATGCCCTTTTCCTTACTCTTTTCTCCATAAATTATGTACACGCTTCCCTCATCCACTCCAAAATATTCCGCCATTGTTTTTATAATTTCTTTATTTGCCTTTCCTTTCTTCGGCTCTTCATCTATTTCAATTTCTATGCGGCGCCGCCATGCGTCGAGGGCATAGGGAAATATTCTGCTCTTTCCTATTTTAACCTTTATATGCACTATGCATCCATTCTTGCTCTCTTCAACTGCTTCATGGAGGATTTTTGATGTATCCATGCTTCATTAATGCTTTTGTCATCTCTCTTGCATGCTTTATTATGGCTTCAGCATGTTCATATATTTCCTGGCGGCTTGGTTTAATTCTTGCCACACCCTGTTCTATGGCTTTCATTGCCACCGCAGTAGCTTCATGCGGGAAAACTTCCCAATCATCCATTGTTGGAACAATATAATCTTCTCTCAACCCTTTCTGCTCCGCCACCTCCGCAATGGCGTATGCGGCAGCAATATGCATCTCATCCGTTATTGTTTTCGCCCTCACATCCAAAGTGCCACGGAAAATGCCAGGGAAGCCCAAGCTATTGTTAACCTGATTTGGAAAGTCACTCCTGCCAGTCCCAAAAATTCTTACTCCCGCTTCCTTAGCTTCCCATGGCCATATCTCGGGAATAGGATTTGCTTCAGCAAACATTATGGCATCATCATTCATCGCTGCAACCCATTCTTTCTTGATGGTGCCGGGGCCTGGCTTTGAGGCAGCTATTGCAACATCTACACCCTTCAAAGCTTCAGCTATTCCTCCCTGTCTTCCTTCCTTGTTCGTCTTCATTGCAATATCATATTTGTAAGGATTTTTTTCTTTTAGCTGCTTTATATCTTCCCTGTTTGGATGCAAAATCCCTTTTGAATCGACAGCAATGATATTGCCAGGAGGCACTCCAGCTTTGATTAGCGTCCTTATTAAACAGGTGTTGGCTGATCCTGTCCCTATTATGGCAAACGTTACCTCATTCAATTTTTTGCCGACTATTTTGAGGCCATTTATCACGCCAGCAAGCGTTATGGCAGCCGTTCCCTGTTGATCATCATGCCATACAGGAATGTCGAGCTGCTTCCTCAATTCATCCAAGATATAGAAGCATTTCGGCGATGCTATATCCTCGAGATTTATCCCTCCAAATGTGGGAGCAATCATTTTTACTGTCTCTATAAACTTATCAGGATCCTTGGTGTCAATCATAATAGGGAATGCATCCACGCCCCCCAAATATTTGAAAAGCAAAGCTTTCCCTTCCATTACTGGCAGGCCTGCTAGTGGCCCTATATCCCCCAAGCCGAGGACACGGGTTCCATCGCTTGCAACTGCAACAAAATTCGCTTTATTTGTGTGCTCAAAAACCATATCAGGATTTTTTGCTATATCCTTGCATGGCTCTGCAACACCAGGCGTATACCATATTGCAAAATCATCCATGTTACGTATGGCACACTTCGGCAAAACCTGTATCTTCCCCTTATAGAAAGGGTGCAACTTCATTGCCTCCTCAGCAGGTTTTCTCGCTTTCGCCAACAATTCTTCAACACTTACTTTCCTTTCCATGGAATCGCCAATTCAGTAATGCCAAATTCAATATAAATTTTGGGTTATGCTGTTAACTTTGGTATTGGAGGCGATGACAGACTTGATGAATGTGCTTTATTTTGCATATTAAATACAAGGGCTTGCAGCAAAAAAATAAATAATGTTTCTCAATTTAAACACATGAAAAAACTTGTCCTGTTTGTTGCATTTATACTTGTATTTTCAATAAACATAAAAGGAAGCGGAACAAGATTTAACGAAAGCAACATGCTTTATTTTCCAAGCCATCCAATTTTGCCATTTGAAGTGAAAAACTATGTTTTAGATAGCAACATAGTGATAAAAAAAGTTGATGTAAAAATAAAAAATATTACAGCAGCGAATATAAAAATAAATTTTGCAAAATCTCCCAGAGCAATAGGGGAACAGATTGAATATAAAAACAGAGAATATCCACAAAAATGGTATGATTACACAATAAGAATGGGTTTATTCAATGGAAAGATATCGAAATTTCTTACAATATATTTATTCCCATACCGCTACATGAATGGCCCGCTCATGCAAGCAGATTTTGATGTTAATGTGAGCATAGAGTTTGATAACACCATACAAAAATTGGGCAAGAGTGGAAATTACGATATGCTGATAATATCTCCATCCTCGCTCCTTCAATATGCATACGAGCTATCAAATTATAAAAACAACATTGGTGTTTCAACGATAGTTGCATCTTTGGACAGAATATACAGACAGGAAGATGGAAGAGACAACGCAGAAAAAATAAAGCGATTCATTAAAGATGAAATTGAAAAAGATGGCATAAAATATGTTCTGCTTTTTGGCGATGCAGATATTGTTCCTGTCAGATATGTCAAAACAGAAATTGATCAGCCATCAAAAGTTCCAACAGATTTATATTATGCAGATATCTATAGAGGAGATGGCTCTTTTTCCTCATGGGATGAAAATGGAAATGGAATATATGGAGAAAAAGAAGACAATGCAGATTATGTTCCAGATGTTTATATTGGAAGATTGCCTGTAGATACGGCTCGGGAAGCGCAGATAGTTGTTGATAAAATAAAGCATTTTGAAATGCCTGCTCAAAGAGCAATATTTGTTGGAACTGAACTATTTCCAGACACAAACATAAGAGAAGGAGAGTATTTAAAGGACTATGTGGCAGAGGCTTTAAAAAACTTTGATATCAAAAAACTTTATGAAATAGATGGCAAGGCAAAAGCCAGTAAAATAATAGATGAGATAAACAAAGGAGCCATGTTCGTCAATTTTGCTTCCCATGGCAACCCATACTCAATGGTGTGGCAAACTGGAAGTTGGTCTATAGAGGATGTGGACAGGCTGAGCAATGGCTATCGCCTTCCTGTTGTCTTCGCAATGGCTTGCCTAACGAACGATTTTGATGAAGCAGATTGTCTGGGCGAGGAATTTTTACTCCACGAGGGCGGCGGCGCTATAGCGTATATTGGAAGTGTGAGGGTGGCCTATGTTTACGTTGAAAAATCTATAAAAAGCTCGCTCAGCGGCTATCTGGACTATGCATTTTTCAAAAGTTATTACGATGGATTGAACGAAACTGGAAGTATATTCTCGAATGCCATAGTGTATTACATAATGCATTCTTATTTCCTGCCAGCCATAGACAGGCTTACAATTACTGAATTCAACATGCTTGGTGACCCCAGCATAAAATTACCATTAATAAAGAATACATCGAGAGCCTATGTTTTGAATTCAATTGGAAAGGAAATAGATGTTTATGCTCATTCAAGCTATGACGGAAAGGCTGAACTTTATTACAGACAGAAAGGAAGGGGAAAATGGAATTATTACGGAGAGAGTGAAAAGCCATATCATTGGAAGTTTATTCCTCCAGAGGAAGGAATATACGAACTTTGCAGCAAGGTTGATGATGAGGATTTTCCTTTGCATGGTGATTGCTACTGCATCTATGATGTTACTCCTCCAGAAATCGAGGTTGAAAATCCAGTTCATGGAGTGTACATATTCGGAAACAAAATAATGGATTTGAAAAGAAATGTTACAATAGCTATTGGAAATGTTACAATAGGAGGAAGAGTAAAAGATAGCATGTTCAAGGAAGTTAAAATTTTCATAGATGACAGCGAAGTTTATTCTTCAACCCAACAAAAATTTTCATTTGATTGGGGTGGCTTAAAATTTGGAATGCATTATGTCAAGATTGTTGCAGAAGATATCGCAGGAAATACAGCTGAAAAAGATCTGAAAATATTCAGAATATTGTAAAATGCGCATTGAGGAATTTGTTGAAAAATATGGCAGGAAATATAGCGAGTTGCTTGGAATAGATGCAAGGAGAGAAAAATTCAAATGGTTTTTGGCGGCTATGCTTTTTGGCGCCCCCATTAGAGAGGAGAATGCAATTAAAACATACAAAATATTTGAAAAGAATGAACTTACAACACCAGAAAAAATTCTTGAAGCTGGATGGGATAAGCTTGTAGCCCTTCTTGATGAGGGAGGATATACAAGATATGATTTCAAAACGGCTGATAAAATTTTGGAAGCATGCAAGAACATAATTGAAAAAGGAGGAATCGAAAAAATAATGAAGGAGGGGAGAGAAGCGTTAAAAATTGCAAAGGGAATAGGAGATGTTACGGTAGACATATTTTTGAGGGAACTCGATTTTCCCCACAATCCATCCTCCTATGCAATTATTGCTGCGAAAAATCATGGATTGCTGGAAGAAAATAGAATAAAGAAGGTGCAGGGCATAGATGAGGTGAGGTTAGAAATAGCTTTGATGAAACTTGGAAGAGATTATTGCAGGAAGAAAAAATGCAAGCAATGTCCTTTTCCTTGTGAAAAGAAAAGGCAAAAACTTTATGATGAATTTGCTATATAAAAAATAAAAATGAAAATAAAAGGAATAGAAAGGGAATGTCTTGAAACAATAAAGGAAGGAGCGAAAGCATTGCATCCTCGCGAATTTTTAGCTTTGCTTTCTGTAGGAAGGGACAAAAGCATAATCTCAGAAATAGTCATGCTTCCTCAGATGACATATGGAAAAAGACACGCTACATTCAACATTTATATGGCTCCCATTGACTTCTCAATCGTTGGAACCGCCCATTCTCACCCTTCAGGCTATCCAATACCCTCCCAAGATGACTTGATAACATTCAGCAAAAATGGAATAATACATATAATAATTGCCTATCCATACGATGATAACTCATGGAAAGCCTATGACAATAATGGAAAGGAAGTTGAGCTTGAAATAATTGGATGATTGAAAAAAGTGAAAGACATATAAATTGACTTCCATTTAATTTAGGATGGTTGAAAGAATATATCTTAATCCAAATGAACCTGATCCGACTTTCATGGTTTATAAGGAAGAAGCAAGAAGAGTTATGCTCAAAATACTCGCCGGAAAAAGTGAGTGTTTCTGGATATTGGGAAAAACAGGCATAGGAAAAACAACTTTTTTGCTCTGGATAAATAAATTTGCTTCCATGTATAAATTAAAGAGCATATATTTCCATGGAGGAGAAGAGTTGAAGTTTGAAGATTTTAAAAATGAAATTGATAAAATAACGAAAGCATCCTTCTTTTCAAGGATATTCCTGAAGAAAAAATATACTGAAGCACCAATAGCTGTTTTGATAGATGAAGCAGACAGCATAAAGGATGAAAAGATATGGAAATACGTCGTGAGCAAACTTGATGAACCAGATCTCAATCTTTCTGTTGTAATGGCATCAGTCGAGGAAAGCGAGGAAATAAAACAATATTTTAAAGGACGCGATATAGAAAAGATGGAACTTGAAAAGCCGTCCACGGACATCCTCATGGAAATGATAAGGAAGCGGATAGAGGCAGGGGGCGGCGAGGGCTACCAGCCTTTTGGGAAACAGCTCATTAAAGATGTTATTGAGTCATCCGACACAATCAGGGAGATATTGATAAAGCTTGAAGAGGTGGCGAAATGAAGAAAATTTTGATTGCGGATGATGAGCCAGAAATCATAGACATAGTCAAAAAAATGCTCTCAGGAAAATATGAGGTTGTTGGTGTTTATAATGGAGAAGATGCTTTAAAAAAAGCCAAAGAAATAAAGCCAGATTTGATTCTGCTCGACATTCTTATGCCAAAAATGGATGGATGGGAAACATTGAGGAGGTTGAAACAGGATGAAGAATTGAAGAACATTCCTGTATCGATGCTTACAGCCCTGCCATTAACACCTGAAGATACATATGATAAACCCATTGACTATATCGAGAATTACATTGTTAAGCCATTTACCAAGGAGACATTGCTTAGAAAAATAGAGGATGTTTTTGAAAGAGAGGAGGAGGCGAAAAAGACATATGAAGAATTGAAAAAGAAGGTTGGAAAAGAGGTTGCAGATGAATACATGAAATTATCAAAGGCAATAAACAGGCACCGACGCCTCATTGGCGTAATAGTCAATTCAACAAATCAGTTGAATCAATCTGTCAGGAATCTGATTTTGAGTCAAAAAAGGCTTATAGAAAGTTTAAAAAAAAGAGCTGAAGAAATAGAAGCTTTATTGAAGGAGGAAGGAAACAAAAGCAAATAGAACGTCGCCAAATAAATATGAGATTGTGTAGCCAACGAGTATAAAAACCAGGAATGGCAATTTTGGAGTCACCCATATTCTACCATGATATTGCTGCATATCTGCATCCTTAACTGGATAGATGCTTTTCTTGCCATCTTTTTCCATCGGCCAAACAAATTTATTTTTGGCAATGCTCGCTTCCATCTTGTAGCCAAAGAAAGCATATGGAAATTCAGCGTCTTTTTTTGCAATATTGTAAAAAAGAAAAATTAACGGCATTGGAAGAATCAGCAACAATGAATTTATCAAAACAGTTACGGGAAAAACAAATTGAGGAGATTGAAAAAGCGTCGTTGATGGAGGCAAAGGGTTGAGCAATGAAATTGCCATGATTGCTTTTGCATCTGCTCCTCCCATTCCAAATAGATATAAAAGAAAAGCTATTGGAATAGAAATTGCTATTGAAATAGCGATGAATGCAAAATTTTTATGGTCAAATAAAAGAAATGCAAAGCCTGCTCCGCCAATTACGAGCCATATCCAGTTATCAGCTTCTCTTTTCTTAATGTCACTGTATGCTGCATATAAAAGAAGGGGAAAAGCAATGAAAAATTTTATCAGGTCTTCCATTTTTTGAATAGCAATACAGCAATCAAGGCTGCAATGAATGCCACGATTGAAAATGATGGCGTACTCGCTTCTGTTTTAACATTAATGTACAACATATTGCTTTCAGTTCCTCCACCAATTGCTTTTATTGCAAATGAGCCATCTTTTTCAGCTCTTATTTTTATTCTCACATCTTTTTTCTCATTGGGTTGAAGAGTTATGTTTTCATCAACTACCGTAACATTTATTCCATCTGTTTTACTTTCAACGCTCACATCTATTGAAGAAATTTCGTATGGAAGTGTATTTTTAATGGTTAACTTAACTATCTTTGTGGAACCCTTTTTAACTTTTATATTTTCATTACCGCTCAAAATAAGAGATGATTTCTCCTTAACTTCTATTGTCTTGCTTATTGTATTGGAAAGGCTTGCATTATCGATGACACGCAATGTAACGGTATATTCTCCCGCTTCATCCCATGAATGCTGTGCCTCTGGCTGAGTATAACTTGAATCAAATTTTCCATCTCCATCCCAATCCCATTCATATAGAGTGATATAGCCATCTTCATCATAACTCGAGCTTGCATTGAATTTGACAGATTCATGAACAGATGGCTTACTTGGATAGAATGAAAAATCCGCTATTGGCGGCTTATTTCCTGTTTTGTTATTTACTGTTATTATTTTTGTTGTTGTTGCAATGCTTCCATCATTGTCTTTGACTGTCAATTTAACACTATAGCTTCCTGCTTCATTATATATGTGGGCAAATCTTTTTTCATATGAATGATTGCCATCACCCAAATCCCATGTATAGTTTACGATGATTCCATCGAAATCGCTGGAAGATGAGCCATCAAATGTCACTGGTTCGCCAATAAAGATAGTGAGAGGCTCATATGAAAAATCTGCGTTTGGCGGGATATTCACAACATTTATAATTTTGCTTATGCTATCACTTTTTCCACTGCTATCTCTAACTGTTAGTGTAACAGTAAATGTTCCAAGTTGCGTATATTGATGCGTCGGGTTTCTTTGATCGCTTGTTGTTCTATCTCCAAAATCCCAGTGCCATGATGTTGCTCCAGTTGATAAATCTGTAAAATGAATTACATCGTTTCTGGTTGGATTCGCTGGATAATATGAAAAATCTGCCTTGAGTTCTATCTCGCCTTTGTGTCCTTCCCATATTTCATTTCCATTTTCATCAAATTTTGCAACAAAATACTGGTTCACGCCTCCAACGATTCTATAACCAGCTGCAATTATATCATTGCCATATATGGCTATTTTTCTTATCGCCCCTTCTATATCATATGTCTTATCCCATATAACATTTCCACTTTTGCTATATTTGATAATGTGCCATTTTGAACTGCCATTTTCAATAACATGATTTCCAACAATTATATTCTCATTGCCATCTATTCCAATGCCAAGGCTATAGTCGTTGTATGCTGTTCCATCTACTTTATCCCATCTTTCATTTCCATTTGAATTGAGCAACAACGTCCAGAAGCTCGTGCCTTTATTTCCACTTACAGCAATGCTTCCGTCTGAAAATATGGCAGCGTCTGTTGCAGCTGCATTTTCACCTTTCTCACCATACAATTTATCCCATTTTTTATTTAGATTTGTATCATATTTTACAACCACAAATTTTGTTACATTATTTTCTTCTGTTCCCCCCACAACAACAACATCGCTTCCTTTAACATCGAGACCAAAAGCAGCATCTGTTCCACCACGGTCATATTCATCTTCCGCAATAATATTTCCTGTTAATCCATTAACCTTTATTGTCCAGAAATTTAAGTTGGTTGGTGTTCCACCCTGCAAATCTACTTGTATGGTAACACCAGTTGCATATACATTGCCATTTGAATCGATGGCTATGTCGCGCAGCAAATCAGCAAAATGATTATCATATTCTTTATGCCAGAGCAAATTGCCATTTTTATCATATTTTAAAATAATATAGTCTGTGAGCAATCCAGACAGGCTTGGAGGGATAGGTACGCTCGTTTTTCCTTCTGTTATGCCCCCAACATAGATATTTCCCTCGCTATCAATAGCGACAGCTTCTCCAACATTTGTTGCAGAGCCTTCCTGTTGGTAACTCTTTTCCCATATTAGTTTGCCATTAACGTCGTATTTTTGCGTTTTTATTGCTGTTGAATCTCCTTGGCTTATGGAGCCAGTTACAACAACATTTCCATTAGCATCGACAGCTACGCCATATATTTCATCTCCAGTGATTCCATTTCCAAGAGGAATCGCTTTTATCTCCATTGCATTCATCGAGACCAATATAATTACCATAGCAATTGCAGTCAATCTTCTCATATCTTCACCTTTGCAATAATTTTAATTTCATTTATAAAATGTGTGGTTCAATCGTAAAATTCTTTTATCTGTTATAATCATATCCATTTTCACATCATGTTTTTCTCTTGGCAGCTCTTCCAGCAATTGGAAATCGAATGCCAATGCTATCTTTAAAGCATTCATTTTGGGGAGGAGGCGATCAAAATATCCTTTTCCATAGCCAATTCTATAGCCTTTTTTATCGAATGCTACTCCAGGAATAATCGCAATGTATATATCATGCGGCGAAGCAACTCTTATTTCTCTTGGCTCAAGAATTCCATATGCTCCCGTCGATAAATCATTCCAATCATTTATGTATGACAGAATCAATTCATTTCCTCTCACTACAGGAACAGCTATTTTCTTTTTACCAACATATTCTTTTATGAATCCATGTGTGTACACTTCGTTATCAAAGGAAATGTAGCACAGCAATTTTTCAGCTTTTTTAAATTCTTCAAGGCTAACAAGCTTTGATATGATTTCATTGCTCTTTTTCAAAAGCTCATATACGCTAAGCTTATTCCTTTTTTCGAGTAATTCCTTCCTTATTTTATTTTTCATAAATTGAGTATTTCCTCTATCAATGCCAATAGTCCTTTAATGTCGTGAACTTGCAGATCCCCCATATGAGCTATCCTGAATGTTTTTTCCTTAAGCTTTCCATATCCATTTGAAATGCGGAGATAATGTTTTGCAAGCTCTTTATTCAAATCCGCCACTGAAATGTTACGAGTATTTTCAATGCATGTTAGCGTCTTTGATTCATAGCCTTTTTCAGCGAATATATCAAAGTATTTTCTCGCCCAATCCTGCACTATTTTGGCCATCTTTTCATGTCTCGCAAATCTATTTTCCAGGCCCTCCTCACTCAAAATGTAATCGAGCTGCATGTTCAATGCAAATAAATGCGGAATGGGCGGCGTCACCATCGTTTGATTCTTCAAATGATATTTATAAAGGCGTGGCAAATTGAAATAAAAGCCTCGATTCACTTCCTTTGCTCTCTCAAGCAAGCGTTCGCTTATCGATGCTACCGCAATTCCAGCTGGCAATCCAAAGCATTTTTGCATTCCAGCGAGACACATGTCTATGCCAAGCTTATCCACTTCTATCTTCACGCCCGCCATAGCAGAGACGGCATCGACAAACAGCAAAACATCATCATATTGCTTTACAACTTCTGCGATCTCTTTCAAAGGATTCATGACACCAGTGGATGTTTCGTTGAAGACGAGTGTGACAGCATCATATTCGCCGGTATCAAGCTTTTCCTTAACCATTTCAGGCTTTATTGCTTTGCCCCACTCCACCTCAAGCTTATCTGCTGGAATTCCGTTCATTGTGGTTATTTCATGCCATCTGTTGGAAAATGCTCCATTTGCAAGATTAAGGCATTTCTTTTTGACTCCATTTATTACGGCTGCCTCCATGGCGCCTGTGGCGGAGGAGGCGAATATAAAAACTGGATTTTGTGTGTAGAGCAATTTCTGCAGTTTGGGTTGAATTTCTGCATATAGATCAGAAAATTCCTTTGAGCGATGGTGTATTTGGGGCGTTGCCATCGCCTGCAAAATTTCTTCTCTTACCTCTATAGGGCCGGGGGTAAACAACTTTAAATGTCTCATGCTTGGATATAAAATTGATGTACTTAAAAGTTATGCGGCTTCTCAAAATTAATCATAAAGATTTAAAAAATCGGTTTATTTAATCTTATGAGATCTTCCTCGATAACATTCCTCGTGGCAATATTTTCATTGATAGCTTTCTCAGCCTTTGTTGCTACATTTCCACAGGGAATTAACATGGCCAGCCAACATAAGATTATTGCTTCCAGCCCAAGCATAACATTCTATGGGGGTATGAAAGGAAACGGAAACTTTTGTTTTTATTCAAAAAATTCAACAATAAATGGAGAAAATGCAGGGTATGCAAGCTTTGAAGGCAAAGGTTATTTTTATTCGCCTTCCGTTTTATGCATCGATGAAAAGGCATATTGCAAAAATGCATATTTCAATGCAACTGGTGTTATGAAAATAGATGGAAATGAAAGTTATGGAAAGCATTCCATAAGGCTTGAAGGAGAATGCATTGTGAATTTTTCATTGGTGAATATTTCATTTTTTAAAAGCAATGAAAATATCCAAAATTTTTTAAAAAATGTAAGTATAGAGGGTGTAGAAAAAATAACAAATTTAATCAGTTTGCTTCCTATTTCCATGGATAGTATTTTTTACATAAATGGCAATGGAAGCATAGATGAAATAAAATTCAACAAAAGCGAGCTCATTTTCAGAGGCCGTGGGGAATATAAGGAAGAAAAATTCTATGGAAACTCATATCTCATCATAAAAAATAAGAAATTTTTCGAAAAAGAGGGGGAAATGAAAATAGGTGCATTTTCCATCCCAAACAAACTGATATACATATGGATTGTTGCAATAGCTATTTTCATAGCCTCGTTATTCATCAAAAAAGAGAGAGAATTTGATAAAAAATTTGCAGGCATTGCAGCAATAATTTCATTACTTTTCATAGCAATCACATTTTATCTATGGGAAAGGCAAGCAACAGCAATATTTGGCGTGAGCTTTTTCCATTCCATTCTCAATGCAAATTTAAAAACAATCTTAACAATGATTTTTATCATCACGCCCTACATGGAAATAATCGCACTGATTGCATTTCCATCGAAGCTTGCAATCTCCTCGCTATTCTCTTTTTTTGGTCTTGACAACATTGGAAAAGTGGCAGGAAGTTTCATTGGTTATTCCATGGCCATATGGCTTGGAATAAAAATGCTTCCCTCACTATTAAACATGATTTTCCTTCCGTTATTAAGATTGATATGAAAGTGGAGCCAATTCATGGAGAAAGAGCCCTGTATATTCAAAAGGCAAGAGCAATCGTTGTTGCAGATTTGCACATCGGAATAGAATTTGAATATGAAAATAGAGGAATAACCATACCATTGCAGACAAAAAGCATGATGGAAAGGATCGTTACACTCCTAAAAAGAAAAAAGGCAAAGAAATTGATAATACTGGGAGATTTAAAGCATGTTATTTTAGATAGAGAGCACATCATGAAGGAAAGGAGAGAGGTTGCATATTTTTTAAAGGAATTGAGTAAGCATGCGGAAATATGGGTTGTGAAGGGAAATCATGATGCTCGTTTGAAAAGCAAATATGCAAAAATATTTGGGGCAAGAGGATTGCTGATAGATAACATAGCTATGGCTCACGGCCACGCATGGTGCTCGCCGTCGATAATGAAAGCAAGCCTTTTAATAATGGCTCATTTACATCCATATATAAGAATCACAACAAAAACTGGCTATTCATATATGGAACCATGCTGGATTAAGGGGCGATTTAAAAAACAAAAATTTTCCAAAAAATATCCAGATGGAAATGAAAATATGCGTGTTATTGTAATGCCATCATTCAATCCAATTGCTGGAGGAATTGCTGTGAATAAAGAAAGGTTGGAACATGGAATAGCAAGCTTAATCGACATTGAAAATGCAAATGCATATCTTTTGAATGGCATTAACCTGGGGAGGGTAAGAAATTTAAGGTGAAACTGAATTATGCCTTATGAAAATTCTAATAACCGATGAAGTGGCGAAGGAAGCGATGGAGCTGCTTAAAGAAAAACATGAAGTAGTTTTTAAAGAGCTAAGGGGAGAAGAACTGGAGAAAGAGATCGGAGAGTATGATGCTTTGATGGTGAGAAGTGCAACAAAAGTTACAGCAAGCGTTATTAAAGCTGGAAAAAAACTCAAGGTTATAGGAAGAGCTGGAATAGGCGTTGATAATATCGATGTTGAAGAAGCAAGCAGGCATGGCATCTACGTCGTCAACTCGCCAGGCGGCTCCACCCGCTCTGTGGCGGAGCTTAGCGTTGCCCTGATGTTTGCTCTCGCCAGGAAGATAACGAAGGCAGATGAAAGCATGAAGAGGGGCGAGTGGGCGAAGAAAAAGCTCAAAGGGATTGAGTTACAGGGAAAAGTCCTTGGATTGATAGGAAGTGGCAGGATAGCCAGAGAAGTTGCAAAAATTGCTTCCTGCTTGGGAATGAGTATACTCGTTTACAGCCCGCATTGCACGCCTGAGAAGGCAAAAGCTATGAATGCGGAGCTGAAGAGCATGGAAGAAATTTTTTCCACGGCAGATTTCATTTCATTGCATGTTCCTTTAACTGAAGAAACACGACATATGGTTAATGAGGCGTTGTTAAGAAAAATGAAGAAGACAGCATTCCTTGTTAACGTTGCCAGAGGAGGAGTTGTTGACGAGGAAGCATTGTATAATGTTTTGAAAGATGGCGCAATAGCTGGAGCAGCAGTTGATGTTTTTGAACATGAGCCATATCAGGGAAAGCTTGCAGAGCTTGACAACATTATTCTTACACCCCATATTGGTGCTTCAACAAAAGAAGGGCAGATCAGGGCAGGCATAATATGCGCTGAGCAAATTTTGAAGGTTTTAGATGGAAAGGAACCAGATTACTGGGTAAATAAAGACATGATGAAATGAAATTTGAAATTGAGAGAAGAAATGAAACAGCACGCCTGGGATGGATTGAATATAAAGGAAAGAAAATAGAAATTCCAGCCATATTATGGTATTCCTCGCCCCGCATTCTCGCGCCTCCAAAAACAATAAGGCTTGGAAAGGATGTTAAAGCAGGCGGGACATTCTTTTATCCAAAAAAAGGGGATATTCCGCCTTCTATGCCATATCCTTATTTTTTTCCAGAGCCATTCCATGAATTTGCATCGAAATGGAATGAAAGCAATGCAGGAGAATTTGAGATAATCGATGCAAAAGGAAATGTGAGCAAGGAAGAAAGAATTTACATTTTGCAGAATTCCATCGAGCTATATTCAAATCCAAGGTATTTTGTCAATGCTATTGTTGAAACGAGGAAAAAAATTGGGTATAAGCCTTTATATGCTCCAGCCATTGCGACTCCAAGCAACCTTGCAATTTTGATTTATTCTGGCATCGATATCGTTGATTCGATAGCTGTTGTTATGAAAAGCAGGAGAGGGATTTATTTAACGACGGATGAAGAACATAGCCTAGAGGAAATTGAAGAATATCCTTGCTCCTGCAGATATTGTAAAAAGGGAATAAATGATTTTCGCAGCCTTTTGATGCATAATTATGAGGTAATGAAAAACGAAATGGCAAAAGTGAGGAATGCAATAAAAAATGGAAGTTTAAGAAATCTTGTTGAAGGAAAAGCTGCTGTCGATGCCCATGTAGCAACGATATTACGCCTTTTGGATGAGAAATATGACCATTTTGAGAAAATATGGCCCATAAATGGGAATAAAATCAATGCATCCTGCTATTCTTTGAATATGCCTCCAATCAAAAGATTCAGGGAAAGGATATTGAAAAGATATGAGAAGCCTGAAGTTGCTAAAATATTGCTTTTGTTGCCATGCTCTTCAAAAAAACCTTATTCGATATCAAAAAGCCATACAATATTTCGCAAGGTAATAAACAAAATAAGCAATAAGAATGTCATACATGAGGTAATATTAACAAGCCCGCTTGGAATCGTTCCCCGCGAACTCGAAAACTTTTATCCAGCAGCCCATTATGATATAAGCGTAACTGGCTACTGGGATAAAGAAGAGCAAGAAATGCTCCAAAAAATGCTTGATGAATATCTTGCCAAAAATAAATATGATGTAATAATAAGCCATTTGCCAAAGGAAATGGATTTTCTTTCCATAGATGCAATTTCAACCTGCCAGGATAAGCCTACTTTGCCAAGCGATTTAAAAAAGCTTGAAGAAAAGCTTGCGTTGCAGTCCGAGGAGTATGATTTTATTTATCCTTCATGGCGAAGAAGAGCGGAAGCAAAATCAATGCTCTCATTTCAGTTTGGAAGCGTCGATAACTTCATGGAAGGATGCATTGTGAGAGGAAAATTTCCAGATTACAAAATATATTGCAATGATAAGCAAGCTGCTGTATATGTTGCCAAGCGTGGGCTCTTCTCGCTTACCCTCATAGGAGGAAAAAGACTTGGCAGAAATTATTGGGTGGAGATAGATGATTTCGTTCCAAAAGGAAGTGTATTTGCCATCGGCGTGAAAAATGCTGATGAAAGAATAAGGGCTGGAGATGAAGTTGTTGTTTTTCATGATGGAGAGCTTCGAGGCGTGGGTATTGCAAAGATGAATGGAAGCGAAATGATAGAAAGCAAGCATGGAGAGGCTGTTAAAATAAGGCATCATGTATGATAAAATATATATTATGATGGTAAATATATGGACATGAAAATTGTATATATGCTGGCCATTTTTACATTGCCTCTCGCCCCCATAGCAGCCAGCGCCGGCTTCATTTCTTCAGAACTTGATCTAAGTGTTGAGCAGCCGTCGCCTGTGCCTTTGAATGAAGCCATGATTTTGCATGCTCGCCTTAACTTCAGCTGGGGTTTTGGAGCAATAATACCGATGCCGCTCGTTATTTACATAGAAGCAGAGAATGTTCCAGACTGGCTTTCCGTTTCCATTCAACCATCTTCATTCACAATAACGCCTGTTGGCTGGCGGGGTGGAAGCACTGAGAAAGATGTAACTATAACGTTAAGAGCAAGAAATGAGGCACCTGCTTTCGTTACATACAACGTTGCAATACATGCTTTTACAAACGGAAGCCTTATTGTGAATGGAGCGGAAGACAAAGAAGCCCTGAATGTAATGCAGGACTTTCATGATGCCGGGATATTCGTTGAGCATAAAAGTGTAAAGCTTAGCATGGACGAAAGCAAAGAGGTTACGATAAATGTTACAAACAATTGCAACTCTCCTTTGTACATAAATATTCAGCCTGTTAACTCGAGTAAATATTTCGATTTTTCTTTTCCCTCCATGCAAATTATACAGAGCCATTCAACTGATGTGATTAAAATAGGTGTTACAGCAAAAAAGATTGGAAAGGAAGATGTGCAGCTAAAGCTTGAATATTATCCTCCAGGCCATGAAGAGAAGAAAAATTTTGCATATACCAACATAACAATTGAAAGCTATGGGAAAGAGGGATCGATGACAGCCATCTCCATAGGAATAATAATTGTTGTCGTTGCTTCAATAATAATTGTAATATGGAAGAGAAGATAAAAGATTTGGTGGAAAAGCATGATGAATACAGGCGAAGTAGCATAAACCTGATTCCTTCTGAAAATGCAATGGCAAAGGATGCATTGAAAGCTTTGTCGAGTGATTTAGCAACCCGATATGGAACGGAATGGTATGGCGGCGGCGAGTATGCAATGAAAATATATGAGGAAGCTAACAAGCTTGCCAGAAAATTGTTTAATGTAAGATATGCAATTTTAAATGCCATATCTGGAAATATTTGTGATGTTGCAACCATATTTGCTTTTACAAAGCCATATGATGAGATTGCAACAATACCAAAGGAAAATGGTGGTTACCCTTTTGGCTATGAAAAATTTCACCGCAAAAAATACAGCATACCAATGAAAGAATATGAAATAGATGTTTCAAAGCTCGAGATGAAAAAAATTCCACTTACTCTACTCGCTCAATCAACAATATTCTTTCCATTACCTGTAGAAAAAATGAGAGAAAATTTTGACGGAGTCGTTGTTTACGATGCCTCGCATGTCATTGGTTTGATAGCTGGAAATGTGTTTCAGGATCCATTGAAGGAGGGAAGCCATGCCATAATAGCTTCCACGCACAAAACGCTTGCGGGGCCGCAGGGCGGCATCGTTTTAACTAACGACGAGACAATATATGAAAAATTTGCTTCATATCTTTTATTTGATTTTGACTCAGGCATAGGCTTGGTTGACAACATGCATATGAATAGAGTAGCTGCTCTGGCGATTGTTTTTGAAGAACTTATAAGGAATGGCAGGAGATATGCCTCGCAAATCGTAAAGAATGCAAAGGCTCTAGCGGCACATTTGCACGAAAACGGAATTGCAATAAAATATGCTAACAAAGGCTTTACTCAAAGCCATCAGATAATGCTTGATATGGATAAAAACAAAGTCTACAAATTCTTTAAAAAGCTTGAAGAAAACAAAATTTTCATAGATTGTATTGGAAGAATTGGTGTGGCAGAAGCAACGCACATTGGAATGAAGGAAAAAGAAATGGAGGAAATAGCAGAGCTTATGCTCTCCGTATATAAAGGAAAAGATGTAAGAAAAAAAGCAATGGAATTGGCGATGGAATTCTATGAAAAATTTTATTCTTAGTCTCTTCCCATTTCAATCATTTTCATTAATGGTTTTCTTGCCCTCTCAATAACATCTTCCGGAATCTTCACTTCATATTGCATTTTTTCAAGACTTCTTAAAACGCTATCCAGGGTT
>JAGGXG010000106.1 GCA_021163175.1 Thermoplasmata archaeon | reverse complement strand
TTTTTAAGCAGATGCTCAATCATTTTTCTCTTATTATATCAATTTTGTAATCATTTATTACAGGATTCGCAAGGAGGCGGCGGCACATGGCCTCGATTCTATCCCTTGCTTTTTCCTCATCATCTCCTTCAATTTCTATCTCAAAAACTTTCGCAACCTTAACATTCTTCACTTCATTGAATTGCAGCAGATTCAAAGCTTTCTTAATGTTTTTCCCCTCAGGATCAACAATACCTTTCTTAAGTTTAATCTCGACTCTCGCTTTAAGCATCAACTCACTTCTCCCTGATAATGGCATACGGGGCATCTGTAAATGAGGGGCCTTTCTCCTGTATCAAATATTTCAAACTCATTTCCACATTTATCACATTGCACAGAAATCCTTTTCCCTTTTACACTTTTGCCTCTAAGCACTCCTTCCATCCCGCAATTCGGGCATTTATATTTTAATGGTCTCACGCCAGTATCTCTTATTGTAAAAACGGTTTTGCAATTGCTGCAAACAATCTTTTTAATTGCTTCTGAAACAATCTTTATTTCTTCCTCTTCTTCCCTTGGAGCAGTAATATACAACAAAACCTCAATGATTATGAAAGCTGCATATATTACGCTTCCAATTATGCTCCATCCTTTGAAAGAGAGATACAAATCATAGCTCCAGAAAGAGTCGTTTGCAGCGACCAGAATAAGCCATATGAAGTAAAGCAACGATACTACAAATATCACTCTTATTGTCGTTTTTCTATCCATCTATGGAGTTATTCTTTGTTTATATATAAATTTTTATAAGATTTCCTTCAACTCTTTTCTTCCGAGCATGCTGAATGGTAGTAGCCTGCTGTATGCGTGATATGTGGCAAATGCTGACAGAAAAATTAAGATGCTTAGGAGAAAGAGAAGATATGAAGCATTGTATTTGAGATTGAAAATGAGGAGCAAGATTATCCATACAATGAATGAAAAGAAAAATGCATAGATGAAATGCTGTGCCTTTCTTCCCTTTTTTATTCCAATTGCAATAAGAATCGCTGAATATGAGGTAAGAAGAATAACCATGATTGGAATGGTAGCTATAGCCATACCATAGATGTTCGCCTCCACACTTCTTATAAATATTGGGGCGAAAGGGGCGGCGTAGCCTGCGCCCATGGCGGCGCCATATATTGGTGTGGCATCATCCCTCAAAAAGCTGGCATTTAGCACCATAAATTTGGATGTTTGTTCGATGAATGAAAATGACAATGCAATTATGAAAATGTCGCCAAGATAAATCTTCTGGCCAATTTTTATGTTGAAAATTTCAATGAGATATAGGAACAAGCCGAGGGCAAAGCCTATTATGAAAGCAAGGATAGCATTTCTCTCCCTGAATCTGCCCTCATATCTTCCCACGATGAAATAAAGGAAGAAAATGGCAGGAACAAGCCCGAGAGGGATGAGCAATGAATGCAATTCCATGAAAATAAAGGACAAATCATATTTATTGTTATGGCATTAAAAACATGCTCATAATTGGAGCTGGAAAAATTGGAGTTGCGATTCAGCATGATTTGCTCAGGAATGGTATCGATGCCAGAATATGCGATGTTGTTGAAAAAGATCTCCCGAATTTTTTCAGACTTGACGCTCGAAATACAGGTTCATTGATGAGGGAAATGAAGGAAGAAGATGTTGTCATAAGTGCATTGCCCTATGATTTTAATTATAAGCTCGCAAAACTTGCGATAAAAACAAAAACAAATTTCATTGATCTGGGGGGAAATAGCAGCATAGTTGAAAAAGAACTCGCTTTGCATGGCGATGCCAAAAAAGCTGGTATAACAATCATTCCAGATTGCGGGCTGGCGCCTGGCATGAGCAACATAGTTGCATATCATTTATGGGAGCAAGGTAGCAGAAAAATTCATATTAGGGTCGGCGGCCTGCCATTGCATCCAGAGCCTCCTTTAAATTATGCTCTGGTTTTTTCGGTACATGGGCTGATAAATGAATATGTTGAGGATGCCATAATAGTGAAAAATGGAATGGTAACGAAAGTAGAATCATTAACTGGACTCGAAGAAATTGAAATAAATGGGATGAAATTCGAGGCTTTTTATACACATGGTGGAACATCAACACTTCCAAAAACATTGCATGGAGTGAAAGAGCTTGATTATAAAACAATAAGGTATAAGGGCCATTGTGAGAAGATTTTGCTGTTAAAGCAGCTTGGATTTTTTGAAAATGAAGAAAGACTATTCACAGAAAAAATACTTGAAAAAGCTTTGCCTAAAGATGCAGAAGATTTTGTTGTTGCGAAAATTTATTCTGAGAGCATGGAAGCAATTTTGTTTGACAGGCATGATGGTTCATTTTCTGCCATGCAGCGTACAACAGCTTTTCCAACCGCCATAATAGCAAAGATGCTCGCTAGCGAGGCAATTGAAAAAGGAGCATATCCTCCAGAACTTGCAATCGATTTCGAAAAATTTATGGAAGAATTAAAAAAGAGAGGCATAGAGTGGAAGTTAAAATAAAATTTAACTGAATTAAAAATATTTTTAAATGTTGCATTCATTATATTATGCAATTGCTGTTATGGTTTTTTGTCTTCGCTGGCATTGCAAATTTTTCAGGAGGAGTTGCATCTGTTGTTTCATGGTTTTTTGTTAGAAAAAAATATGGAAAGGCGAGGCGGGAAAAGGACAGGAAAGCGAGCATAATAATTCCATTTAAAGGAAAAAATGCTGATAATATTGAATACTTTCTGAAGCAGGATTACAATGATTATGAAGTGATAGTTGTTGTGGATAGCATGGAGGAAGCAAATGAAATAAAAAGTAAATTTGGAGTTAAAGTGGAGATAACGGAAAAGTTGCCAAAATGCAGTGGAAAAATTTCTGCAATGCTTACAGGCGTTAAAAAAAGTAATGGAAGCATTTACATCTTTGCTGATGCTGATATAAAACCACATGAAAAATGGCTTTCTTATCTGGTTGGAGGGATAGAAAAAAATTCCATTGCAACCAGTTATAGATGGTATTTTGGAAACAAGCTTTTGAGTGTATGGAATGCGAGTGTTGCATCCGTTCTGTTTTACAACGCTTTCAATTTTGCATGGGGAGGAAGCATGGCGATAGCTAAAAAAGATTTTGAAAATCTTGGAATTGCTGAAATATGGAGGAAATCGTTGGTCGATGATTTGACCCTCACAATGAAAGCGAAGAGAAGTGGATACAAAATAAATTTTATTCCCCAAGCCATATCAGAGGCTGAAGAGGAAGAGAATATGATAAAATGGATGAATAAGGAAATGGCATGGATTCGATATTATTTTCCTTCCTTATGGGTGCTAGCTTTATTCATAATCTTGGCGATGCGGGCTGGCGTTGTGGCGGGTTTTGTTATATTTTTCTTTCATCCTGTTATTGGTTTCATGCTTTTCTCGCCAATTATATTCGATATTTTCAGGGGATGGCAGGAATATGTGACATTTACAGAGCTAATGGAATATGATCGGCATAGATTTTTCCCATGGTATATTCATGCTTTTTTGAGACCATTGATTCCTTTCATACTTGCATATAATTTGATTTCCTCTGCCTTCACGAGGGAAATAGAGTGGGGTGGTAAAAAATATAAAATAGCTCGCAATAAAATTGATGGCTCTGCTTGAAATATTGCAATCATCGCTGGTTCCAGCAATAATTTTGTCGGGTGCAGGCTTGATAAGCTTGAGTCTCCAGAATAGATATGGAAGGGTTATAGATAGGATAAGGACTTTCCATTATGAAACGCTTCGTAAAGATAAAACCTCAAAATTTGCGGAAGAGCAACTCGACATACTCATAAGGAGAGGAAGACTCCTCAGAAATTCAATGACAGCCATGTTGCTATGCATTCTTTTTGCCGTTTTAACAACAATTTTACTCCTTTTCCACTCAATGTTTTCAATAAATGCCTTCATAATCCTTTTATTTTTCTTTGTCTCTCTCCTTTCCTTATTCTTGGCCATGATTTTTGCTGTAATAGAAATATTTATTTCATATGATGCTGTTTTAAAGGAAGATGAGGCAGTTAGAGGTTAATATAAATGGAATAAAAGCAATCATAAATGAATGTGGAGAGCATTTCATAATATGCTGCCATGGATTGTATTCCAGCAAGGACAGCAAGTAATATGTTGAAATCTCCGCATTGGCTTGCAAAAAGGGTTTTTCGTGTGTGGGTTTTGATTTCAGAGGATGTGGAGAAAGCCAAGGAAATTTTTATGAATCAACCCTTTCAAACAGGCTAAGAGATTTGCATGAAGTTGTTGAGTATGTTATGCAAAATTACAATGCGAGCATATCTCTCATTGGCTCATCTTTTGGAGGGATGGTTGCAATAGCATATGCATATAAAAATGGTGTTAAACCAGTTGTCACCATTTCCACACCTTACAAAATAGATGGAATAGAAAAAAATTTTGTTGAAGACGCAATGAAATATGATTTGCTTGAAATGGTGAAAAAGGTATCGCATATGCTAATAATTCATGGAAGGAATGACGAGCTCGTTCCATTTGAGCATGCTGAAAAACTGTATGAAAATGCCATGGAGCCGAAAAAAATATTGCTATTCAATTCAGACCATTCTTTTTCCGATGATGTGGAAAGGAGGAAGGCGTTGGAGGAAGCAATCGCATGGATAAAGAAATTCAAATCTTAGTCTTCAAATAATCATACTGGGTTTTTATGAAAGAATAAATGAATCCTGCAACCATTCCAAGAAATTTTATTTTAAATATTCTGGCTATTAACTCGCCAACGATGGCAGGAACGCTCCATATCAAAATGAAATTGAGTAAACAGAACCTCCATCTATCCCACTCCTTTTTCCATATATCAATCACAGTAAAATATTGATAAATCATATAAAAACTTTGTTTCATGCGTTCATGCGTCCACCTCCTTTTTATAATGCGTGTGCGGCTTTAACATATCATCACAGCAATAAACATAAAAAGATTTTATAATCTTGATAACAGAGTTTATTCCGATGGAGCCGTTCCAGCAAAATATAAAGAAATGATGGGTTTGGTGGCATCGCTGGTTCTTAGATGTGAGGGATGCATAAAATATCATATAAAGCGTTGTTATGATGAAGGTGTAAGCAATTATGAATTTGTTGAGATAATGGCTATAGCTTTGGTGATAGGGGCTCTATCACAATACCTCATTTAAAAGATGCTTTCCAAATATGTCATGAGCTAAAGAAGTAAATATTTAAAAAGAGCATAGATAACATTATGCTTTCATTGTTAAGAAAATTTCCAGAGCAGATAAGAGAAGGAATAGAAATAGGAAAAAAAATAGAAATGAATGTGGATGGCATTGAAAATGTTGTCATCTCAGGAATGGGTGGTTCAGGAATAGCTGGAGATATTCTAAAGCATGTAGCAAAGTTGCCATTTTTTGTAAATAAAAGCTACACCATTCCTCCTTTTGTCTCATCATCAACACTCTTCATAGCAATAAGCTATAGCGGGAATACGGAAGAAACAATAGAGGTGTATGAAAAAGCGAAAAAGAAGGGGGCAAGAACCCTCATAATAACATCTGGTGGCAAACTCGGAGAAAAAAGGGAGGCAATTTTGATTCCGCCCGCCATGCAGCCGCGGGCTGCCATCGCTTATCTTCTCTTTCCCGTTGCTTTCTTCCTGTCAAAGCACGGGTTGATTAAAAAAATTGATTTTGATGCAGTCATCAAAGCCGCTGAAATGGCGAGGCATCGCGAGAGCATGGCGAGAGAAATTGCAGATGAGATTGAGGGTTTTCCAATAATATATGGGCACGGTATATTGGCTGCCATAGCGAAGAGATGGAGGCAGCAATTCAATGAAAACGCAAAGCTTCATTCTTTTTCCTTTTCCCTGCCAGAATGCAATCATAATGAGATAGAAGCGTGGGAGAGAGATGGTAAAGAATTCACATGCATTTTTTTGAGGCATTCGAATGAAGAAGACAGAATAAACAGAAGGATTGAATTTATGAAAAGAATTTATAAAAAGAAGGCTAAAATAATTGAGATATGGAGCGAGGGTAGGGATGAATTTTCAAAAGCAGTGTATGCACTTCACATAGGTGATATGGCAAGCTTATATAAAGCCATGAAAGACGGTGTAGAGGCGGAGCCAGTAAATCTAATAGCTAAGCTTAAGGAAGAGCTGAATCAGCACTCAAGATCCTCATCATAGAGCAAGCTCTCAGCAAGGGTTCGCTCATCACATCTTTTAAAAGCCTCTCTCCTATATATGATTTATGTTTAAATAAAAATTGCATAGTCAGAACAATTTTGTTCATCGTGTGCAATATATATTGTTTTGCATATATATGTCTGAAAATGAAGAAAGTGCTCGCATTTGAGGAATTAGACTTCATGAAGCAAAATTTATCATCAGTTGAAAATGGAGAGGGCATTTTCATACTCGATAGCTTCGGAAATGTAATATTTGCGAACAGGAAAGCCCGCGAAATACCCTCCTATTTATGGAGAGAGAGGATAAAAAGAGGAGAAAAGAAAAAAATAACAATAAACAGAGGGAAAAAGAAAATTACCATATATCCCATTCTTGAAGGAAGCGAAATCAAATTCTTTTTTGGAATTATAAAGAATGAGGAGGAAATTGAAAAGATGGAAAGAAAAATAAAAAATCTGCAAAGAAATTTCGAATCTTTCAAAGAGAATATGTCACATTATTTCTTCAATCCCATAATAATAGCAAAAGGATATCTCGATCTGCTAATGGAAGGAAATTTAAGCAAAAAAGAAAGGAAGAATGTTGAGAAGGTAAAAGAGGCAGTTGAAAGAATAGAAAAAGTCGTCAGAAACATTGTTTTTGAAGGAAGGATAGAAGAATAATTATTTTTGTTTGATACACTCCATTAAAGCTCTCTCTTTGTTGTTCTGTGAGAGCAATTTTGTTCATCGTGTGCAATATATAGTTTAAGCAATATTATAAATATCATACAACAATATTGCTTCATGGATAAGCTATCAAAAATAATTGGAGAGGTGGAGGAGGATTTAAAGTTTATAGCAACGTCTGGGGTGAGGATGAAGATGCTGAGCAGCTTACTCGAAAAACCGAAAACATCTACAGAACTTAAAGATGAATTTAAAACAGGAGCATCCACAATAATTCATGCTGCGAGAGATCTGGAAAAAGAGGGTTATATAAAGGAAGAAATAGACGGCTATCATTTGACCACGATGGGCAAAATAGCCATACTCAAGCTCATAGAAATGGCAAAGACACTATATGTTTTGAAAAAAGAGAAAGATTTCTGGCTCACCCACAAAATAGAAGATATACCAGAAGAATTCATAACCAAATTTGGAGAATTGCAAGGACTGAGGCGTATAAAAGCAACTCCTACCAATCTTTTACAGGTTTTATCATTGTATATTAAAATGGTTGGGAAAAGCAAAGTATTACAAGGCGTATCTCCTGTTTTTGTTTCTGAATTTTCAAAACTTGTGAAGAAACTTATAAAGAAAGGAGGAAAAGTCGAACTGGTTATATCTAAAGATATAAAAAAGCCTGTACTGGATAGTTACCAAAAAGAAGTTGATGAAGAAGTTAAAAAAAGAGTAAGAGAGGGAAAGCTCAGAATATGGGAAATAGACAATGTTGGCATAGCGATGAGTGTATCGGAACAATTCCTCTCCATAGGTTTTTTCAATAATGATGGTACCTACGATTTTACACAAGATTTGGTGAGTTATGATAAGGAGGCGATAGAATGGGGTAGAAAATTATTTGAATATTACAAAAGTAGAGCAAAGGGGATTCGTCTTTATTAATTTCTCTCTTTTAACTAAAAAACTTTTGGATATACTGGTATTGTCTACTGTTTTTACTGCTATCGTGGGGGCATCTATTATATCATTTTCTTATTTGCTATATCTGAACAAAATACCCATTGATATGGTAATTGCCACTTCACTGACAACATACAGTGTTTATTCCCTCAATAGAGTCACAGATATTGAAGAAGACAAAACGAACCTTCCCGAGCGGGTTGATTTTATAAGAGAAAGAAAAAATACGGTAATTCTCCTTTCTATATTTGCATATGCACTTGCATTGATTATTGGAATTTTTAGAAATATAGAAACAGTGCCCGTTTTTTTAATCCCTTTCATAGCCGGAGCAATATATAGTATAAAAATACGTTCTTTTAGAGTAAAAGACCTATTTGCAATGAAAAATTTAACGGTCTCTATTTCATGGTCTCTTTCTTCTTCTTTACTTCCATTCATTTTTCATAGAAATATAGAGATGTTTATCATGCTTTTTTCTTTTCTTTTTCTTAAGGTCTTTGTAAACACTATTGTATTTGATGTTAGAGATGTGGAAGGAGATAGAATGGCCGGCACCCGCACCATTCCTGTTACAATTGGGAGAAGCAATACTAAAAAACTTTTAATGATTTTGAATACTTTTTTATTGATACTCACATTTCTATCAATTAAGATGGGATTTTTCAGTGAATATTTACCCGTTATGCTGTTCTCGGTTTTCTATGGGTATTGGTATATATTAAAGTTCTGCAAAAATGAGAAGAATAACAAATACTATTTTGATTATTTGGTGGATGGAGAATTCATATTTCTGGCCATCTTGTCTCTTTCAATACACTTTCTCTCGCGTTAGCATGTTTAGTATTTTTTCAAAAAATTTCTTTCCCCCTCCTTTTGGAAGCACAACTCCCATAACCTCCTTTTTTCCACCTGCAAAATATTTTTTCTTTGCTGTCTCTATGAGCCATCTAACATCCATTTCAGTGCTGCGTAAATAAATCTCGTCTCTATCCTTCTTTTCATTCAACACGAGAGCTGTTCCTCCGTTTTCCCAGACAATTTTTCTGGTAACTGCAGATATTATGTTGTAATCTGTTTTCATTTTAAGGATTCGTATCCCATCAATTTTTTCAGCCTTTTCAGCCCATTTCTCTATCTCTTTTCTTATAAGCTCGACATTCCTGTTAAGTTTTTCATTTCCAAGGATCTCTTCAATTCCATTTAAAACAAGTTTTACATTTTCAGTAACTTCCTTTCTATCATTTATTTTATAGCTTGAATCAATCAATTCCACGGCTTTTTGCAGATCATTGAATTTTATCCCATCTTTTTCGAGTTTTTTTATCAATTCATATTCTTTCAATTGCCTCGTTTTTGGACCGTTGTCTCCTATGATTCCAAGAGCAACAATGTAATCAAAAGGCAGGTTAAACCTTTCCATTACAACGAGTGTTGCAGAAGGATATGATTTTCCCTCCAAAAATGGATTAAAATGCTCCTGAGCGCATTCCACTTTTGTGGCAAGATGATGGTCATATATCCATATTTTTGCGAATTCGCATAATTTGCTCGCATCCGGCAAATTCATGTCAACAATCTTTATTTCATCATATTTTCTCAATTCTTCCATGTCGTCTGCATCGATAAAATAATTGCCAATCTTTGGAGTGAAATTTTCATTCTCTTCCATCCTCATCATGAGGGCTGCCGAAGCAATGCCATCGCTGTCCCAGTGATGCAGAATCATGCTCCCACAAACGGGTTTTCCGCTTTCAATATCACGTCCGCCACTTCCGGGCGCATCATTGCCTCAGGCAGGCGGCGCCCCTGCAAAAGCATTTCCCTTATTTTGGTTCCTGAAAAGTTTATTCTATCTTCCTTTCCATGAGGGCATATTTTTTCGTTTACAACGCTTCCGCATTTCTTGCAGTAAAAGAAGGATTCAAAGAATAGAGGAGTTATGCCGAGATCAGGATCTTCATAAAATATTTCCTGAGCTTCATATGGCCCATAGAAGTTTCCGACACCTGCATGATCCCTTCCAACTATGAAATGAGTGCATCCATAATTTTTTCGTATTATTGCATGGAATATAGCTTCTCTTGGCCCTGCATATCTCATCTCTGTCTCGAGAATTGCAATTGTTGCTGCATCCTTCGGATAATAATTTTTGAACAATGCTTCACATGTGGCTATTATAATTTCGTCCTTAAAATCTCCCTTTTTCTTTTTTCCTATAAGAGGATTGATGAACAAACCATCGACAAATGTAAGTGCTGTTTTCTGAACATATTCATGACCAACATGGGGAGCATTTCTTGTCTGGAAACCAACAATGGTTTCCCATCCCCTCGCTTTAAACAAAATCCTTGTTTCCTTGGGCCATAGCTTGTAATTTGGGAATTTTGTTGGCACATCATTCAGCAAATTTATTTTTCCTCCAATCAAAAAATTCTTCTTTTCGAAAAGCTGAGCCACTCCCGGATGTTCCATACTTTCTGTTTTATATACTTTCGTGGCATACCCCTTCTTATCATAAGGAAAAATTTCCTCAACTTTCATTGTTGCAATCGGCGCGTCATTATAGAATAAGGCTATATCATCTCCTTCAAGTATTTTGTCTATCTCTTCCCTATCGACATCCATAACAATGGGTATCGTCCATGGCAAATCATTGGAAAGGCGACCATGTATCAAAACATTTTCAAAATCCTCCCTTACCATATATCCTTCCAGTGGAGAAAAAACAACATGGGCAATATTCGCCGAATCTCTGGCTTCATCTATGCTTATGTCCTTCCTAGGCATTTCTTTTGCTTCCTCGCGTCGTTCCTTTTTTTCTATCCTTTCCACAAGCTTCCCACCATGCGGTTTTGCTGCCATTTTAATCAAGATACCCTAAAGCACGAAGCCTTTCTTTTATTCTTTCCTCGTCTTCTTTTGTAAAAGGTTCTTCCTCTTCTTCCTCCGTCTCTGCAATCAGCTCTCTTAAAATATACGTAACATAGCTTGGAACACTCGTAAAGCCTGTTCCCTTTATCCTTTCCTCAATTTTTTTAAACAACGGCGTCGGTATCGAAACCGTCGTAAATTTCTTTTCCTCTCCCATATTTTCACCTCTAATTAAATATCATTAAGGGAGTGGGGTATATGAAATTGATGGCGTCAAGTGAAATTCATTTTGGAATGATGGATGCATATCAAAATTTATATATTCCTTTTGTTTTCGTTTTGAGATGAAAGGAATGTATCACTATCTTCGCCTTGCATGGAAGAAGGTTGACGTAACATATGATAGTCCACAATGGCATCGCCTTATTGAATGGAGGCGAGGCGATGCTATTGTAAGAGTTGACAAGCCATTGCGTCCAGACAGGGCTAGAGCTCTTGGCTACAAAGCAAAACAGGGTTTTATCCTTGTAAGGGCGAGAGTAAGAAAAGGAGGAAGAAGAAAAGAAAGACCAAATAAAGGAAGGAAGCCATCAAAAATGGGAGTAAAGAAGATAACTCCCAAAAAGTCAATACAGAGAATTGCAGAGGAGAGAGTGGCAAGAAAATATCCAAATATGGAAGTGCTAAATTCATACTGGGTTGGAAAGGATGGAAAATATCATTATTATGAAGTTATTTTGGTTGATAGAAGCCATCCAGCTATCTTAAACGACAGCCAAATAAACTGGATTGTTCATGATAGAGGAAGAGCATTCCGTGGAAAAACATCTGCTGGAAAGAAAGGAAGAGGATTGAGAAATAAAGGAAAGGGGGCTGAAAAAGCGCGCCCAAGCGTTAGAGCAAACAAGAGTTAGATCTTTTCTAAAAATTCATCCAGTATTTTTTCAAGCTCTTTTTCAATTTCTTCTCCAACTCCATATCTTACTCTTATCACTGGTTTATTTACATTTATTACCCGCCTTAAATCAATGGGTGTGCCTGCAAGGACAGCATCACAATCTGCATTGTTTATCGTTTCCTCAAGCTCTTTTATCTGCTGTTTTCCATAGCCCATAGCTGGCAGTACTTTCTGGAGGTGCGGATACTTCTTATATGTTTCAAGGATTGAACCAACAGCATATTTTTTAGCATCTACAATGGCAGCGCCGTGTTGCTGCGCCGCTATGGTGGCTGCTCCATATGGCATCTCGCCGTGTGTTATTGTTGGGCCGTCCTCTATTACTATAACGCGCTTTCCCTTTATATCGCCTTCAACTTTTATTGGAGATGTAGCCTTTAATATCTTTGCCTTCGGATTTATTTCTTTTATGTTATCTTCCACTTTTTTAACACCTTCTTCTTTGGCAGTATCAACCTTGTTTATTATAACAACGTCTGCCATCATTGCATTTAGCTCGCCAGGATAATAACTTCTTTCATGCCCGGCACGATGGGGATCAGCTATTACGATATGCAAATCTGGTTTGTAGAAAGGATAATCATTATTGCCGCCATCCCATATTATGATATCTGCCTCTTTTTCAGCCTTTCTCAAAATTTCTTCATAGTCAACGCCTGCATATACTATGCCATGCATATCAATATAAGGTTCATATTCCTCCCTTTCCTCTATTGTGCATTCATGCTTGTCCAAATCTTCATAGCTTGCAAAACGCTGGCAACGCTGTTTTGCTAAATCGCCATAGGGCATTGGGTGGCGGACTGCAACAACTTTCACCTTTTTCGAAAGCAATTCAAAAATTTTTCTGCTGAACTGCGATTTTCCACAGCCTGTTCTGACTGCACATACAGCTATAACTGGCTTATTCGATTTAAGCATGGTCTGGCTAGGAGAAAGAAGTTTGAAACTTGCTCCAGCAGCATTTGCTATCGCTCCCTTATGCATGACCTTATTGTAAGAAACATCGGAATATGAAAAAACTGCTTCATCGACTCCATGCTCCTTTATTATTTCTGGAAGTCGCTCCTCCTCATATATGGGTATCCCCTCTGGATAAAGTTTTCCTGCAAGTTCTGGAGGATATTTCCTTCCTGTGATATTTGGAATTTGCGTGGCTGTAAATGCAACAACCTCGTATTCCTCATTGTCCCGGAAAACAACATTGAAATTGTGAAAATCTCTACCGGCGGCGCCCATTATAACAACTTTCTTCTTCATGGATGGTAATGCGAGCCCATTTTTTATATCTTTTCCAGTCTGTTTAAAACGCCTTCATATCTCTCCACGGGTATGATTGCAAGCACTCTTTTGTATCTCTTCGCAAGCTTTTTCAGTTCTTCGGCCATTTTTCTCTCTCTCGCCATTTCTATTTTCTTAAAAGCCTTAATGGAAGTCATGAAATCATCCCATTCAAAGACAAATTCTTTTGCATTTTTAGCTTTAAATTTCTTGTTTCTCAACTTTTTCATTTTTCTCGATTGCCTTATTAAAGAAATTATTGAAACATTTTTTATCAGCAAATCAGCATATTCATCATCGTTAACATCTATTGGATGTATTTCTATATTCTTCTCATTGCATATTTCATAAGCTTTTTTTATATCTGCAGGAGGAACAGATACCTTTCCATAGTTCGAAAGATAAAGTAAATAATATTCATATTGGGGAGGCATTTCAAGCTGGCTATCATATTCTTTTATTGCCTCAATATCTTCTTCTGATATTCCCACTGCAACACAATCTGGTTTTATTTCATTTATTGCCTTCTCCACTTTTTTTCCTTCTTCAGTTAAGCCATGTATTACAGGAAGAAAATGGATTATGCTTCCATCGATTTTAATTTCTTTCATAGCCATTTCGCCTTCTGTTTTATTTCCTCCAACATTTTTTTAATTTCTTCCACATCTTTTTCATTTACATCCCTTACCTTTCTTGCAGGTATTCCAGCAACCATGCTTCTTTCTTCCACATCATTTTTTACAACGCTTCCAGCAGCCACTATGCTTTCTCTGCCAACATCTGCTCCAAGAACAATTGCCCCTATTCCAATCAATGCTCCTCTCCCAATTCTTCCTCCATGAATTACTGCAGCATGCGATATTATGGCACCGCTTTCAATCAAAACATCACTATGCGCTTCTATAAAAGCTTTGTCGAGTATTGCAACATTGTCCTCTATCACCACCTTATGCTCATCAGCCCTTATCATGGCATGAGGAAAAATAAATGCCTTTCCAGCAGAAACATTTCCCATTATGATTGCAGTCTCATCTATGATTGCATTGCCATCAATGCTTGGCTCCCATTTACCAAATTTCCTTATCATTCTTTATCAATCCAGCAATTTCATATGGAAAACGAGCCACAACAACGCCAGCATCTTCCAGGGCGGCTATTTTTGATTCAGCCGTCCCCATGTTGCCTGCTATTATGGCGCCTGCATGCCCCATTCGTTTTCCAGGCGGCGCTGTTCTGCCAGCTATGTAAGCATAGACTGGCTTGCTAACGTTTCTTTTTATGTACTCAGCTGCCTCTTCCTCGGCAGTTCCTCCAATCTCACCAACCATTACTATCGCCTTCGTTTCCTCATCTTCCTCAAAAGCTTTCAAAGCGTCGATGAAAGTAGAGCCTGTTATTGGATCTCCTCCCAGACCAACGCACGTTGATTGTCCGATGCCAGCTTTGGAAAGTGATGCCACGATTTCATATGTCAGAGTGCCAGAGCGAGAAGCCACGCCAACGTTCCCTTCTTTAAATATTATGTTTGGAAATATTCCGATTTTTGATTTCCCTGGAGACGCTATTCCCGGGCAATTCGGCCCTATAACGCGAGCGTTTTTATACATTGCATAATGCACGAATTGCATTGTGTCATGAAATGGAATGTTCTCCGTTATGACAACGATAAGCTTTATTCCAGCATCGAGCGCTTCGATAACAGCATCCCTGGCGAAGGCGGCGGGCACAAAAACAATACTTGCATTCGGCTCTCTTTCCATTGCATCTTCCACGCTATCATAAACAGGAACACCATGAACCTGCATTCCTCCTTTGCCGGGTGTTACGCCAGCAACAATATTTGTTCCAAATTCCTGCATTGCTTTTGTATGAAATTGTCCCTGATGCCCAGTAATGCCCTGCACCAATAACCTTATATCTTCATCCACCCATATTGCCATTTTAACCACCCAACTCCGCTGCCTTTTTTGCAACTTCCTGAAATGAATCGACAGCTATAACATAATCCTTAAGCATTTCCCTTGCAACATCTTCATTAACTCCTTTTATCCTTGCAACAATTGGTGGTGTCTCATTTTCCTGCATAAATTCAATTATTCCTTTGGCAACTGTATCACATTTCGTTATCCCGCCAAATAAATTTATCAAAATAACCTTTGGCTTTGCCTTAACCATTATCTCCAAAGCCTGCTTAACTTTTTCTGGATCGTCTGTACCCCCCAAATCCAAAAAAACACCCCCTTTGCCATTAAATTCATTTAAAGCGTCGAGCGTAGCCATTGTTAAACCAGCTCCATTTGCGATGACACCAATGTTTCCATCGAGCTGGACAAAAGCTATTCCCTTGCTTCTTGCTTCCCTTTCCAGTGGAGTTAGTTCGGCATTTTCTTTTGGAAGCTCGCCATGGCGATACATGGCATTGTCATCTATTATTATTTTTGAGTCTAAGGCAAGAGCTTCTCCTCCTGCAATAGCAAGAGGATTTATTTCCGCGAGCTCACAATCCTTCTCGACGAATAGATTGTAAAGACTCCTCGCTATCTGCCTTACTTCTTTCGGAATCTTACGCAAATGATACTGCTGCAATCCTATCAATGGATTGATGTATATCTTTTTCACATTTTCCTTCATTGATTCGATGTCAACTCCCCCCTTAGAAGAAAACATCATTAAAAATTGCCTGCTGCTCCTATCAAGGAAAAAGCTCAGATACATTTCTTTTTCAATTTCCGCCTTTTCTTCAACCAAAATTTTTTTGACTTTCTCACCCTTAATTTCCATTGCCATTATTTCATCGAAAGCCTTTCTTGCCTCCTCCATATCATTCGCAATCTTTATTCCGCCTGCTTTGCCCCTGCCGCCCACCAAAACCTGGGCTTTTAAAACCCATGGAAATGGTATGTCTATTTTTTCCAGTTCTTCTTTTTTATCTATGACTTTGCCTTTTGGGACAGCTATGCCATAGCTGCTAAACAATTCTTTTCCCTGCCATTCAAACAATTTCATGATGTTATATCCATGCCATTTTAAAATTTAGTGTTTGCTGATGTTATATCCTTTTCTCTATCTCCAGAATCAGACCATATTTTTTACGATATCTCTTTTTAATGTAATCCAAATAAGAGAGCCATTCTTCCATTCTTCCATTTTTTGTCCATTTCTCTTTTAATTTCATCAGATAATTTACGGCAATCTTATAATTTTCTCTTCCTCCTTTATCAATAAATATCTCCACCAATCTCTTTAAGGCGACCATATCGTTTCTTTCATCAATAAATTTTGAGACCTTCTCCAATAAATGGGCGTCGCGACAGCGATGCAAATATGCCACCATTGTTTCCACATCTTCTTCTTCGAGGGCAAGTTTTACTATTTCATCATATCGACCATCATTTTTTAATGCTTTGATTATTTCCTTCTTTATCTCCTCCCATTCCCCTTTTTTCTTTGCATATTTTCTTACTTTTGAAATCAAGCTTGGATAAATGTTTTGCTGGAGTAGCTGCTTTGAAATTCTAAAAGCTTCGTCTATATTTCCTTCTTTTTCATATGCAAGCATCAGATAATGCAGAGCTTGTCGTGTTTTAAATTTATTGAGTAGTTCGATAACTTTTCCAGTTTCCCCCATTTCAATCAATTTTTCTATGATGCTCTCATCAAAATTTTCATGCTGTGAATATTGATGTCTTATTAGTTTTGTAGCAGCATCCACATATTTTTCCTTTTCTCCCAAATTTTCATATATTTTTACCAGAATTTCCATAGCCTCCTCATTATCTTCTTTTTCTTTTGCCAGTTTTTCTAAAAATTTTAGTTTATCCACATCACATATGTCCATCAGAATGGATAGAAATATTCCTGTGAAATCATCTCTTTCGATATAGTAATTAAAGTATTTTTCAACAATCTTTTCATCAACCTTTCCTTTAATTGCTTCTTTGAGAGCCTGCAAATATAAATCCATTATTTCTTCAAACCCCTCATATTCTACAACGTCATAATCAATCATTTTTAAGATAATATATTCCAAGATAGAAACGGCGCATTCCTTGTTTTTCTTTATTCTTGGTAAAAGATTTTTTAGTTCTGATGCAAGGAAGGATTCCCCCGAATAGGGATATTCAAATTCAAATAGATTATCAATTTTTCTTTTCATAGCCTTTTCATCAAATGGAGCCAAAAATACAAAGTTGGCGGGATTAACACGGATTGCATCTTCTATAACAGAAATAATTTCCTCTTTATCCATTTTCCTCAGATTATTCAAAATCTCCTCAATATTTAAGAAATCATCTCTTCTTTTTATCCAAGCATATAGTAATGCTGCTTCATGCTTACATCTTCCCTCGTAAGGGCATGTGCATGAAAAATGAAGTTCATTATTTTTTACTTCTATAGATGTAATGTAATTTGCTGTTCCAACAACTGTTGCCATGATTTTATTTTCAAAAGCCACTGGATTCACTACAGCTTCATCTTCAAAATATTCATATCCTCTCTGCCTTATAACTGGATCAAACAACTTCTCTATATCTTTTTCACCCAATTTTTCAAGCATTTTATGCATGATAAATATATAATCAACTTATAAAAATTGCATATTGTAAAATTGTAAAAAACCTACGATTATCCAATGTATAATCCGCCTGTAACAAGTATAACTTCTCCTGTAACATAATTTGCAAGATCACTTGCCAGAAATAAAGCAACATTGGCAACATCTTCGGGCTTTCCAATTCTTCCAAGTGGAATTTGCTTTTCTCTTTCCATCCTTTCCTTCATGCTATATCCAGCTATTATATCTGTATCTATGGTTCCAGGAGCAATAGCATTAACATTTATTTTTCTGTCCGCAAGCTCGATGGCCAAACTTTTCATCAAGCCAAGCAATCCAGCTTTGCTGGCAGCATAATCGGCGCCGTGAGAAGAGCCTTTAAAAGCAAGTTGAGAAGAAATGAATATTATCTTGCTTCCTTCATGCATATATGGAACGGCATGCTTGCAAATGTTGAAAGAACCCTTTAAGTTAACACACAGGGTTTCATCCCATTGCTCCTCGTTTATTTCTTCAAACTTTTTCCTTTTATATATGCCTGCGTTATTTACAAGAATGTCTATGCCTCCAGCAAATTTGATGAAATCTTCCACAATTTTTTCAGCTTCCTTATAACTCCCAACATCTCCTTTCAATAGAATCCCACTGCTATACTCATTTACCAGCTCAAGCACTTTCCTTGCCTCATTTTCGCTTTTAAAATAATTTATTCCAACGATTGCTCCATTCTCGGCAAATTTTATTGCAATTGCTCTTCCTATACCTCTCGATGCCCCCGTTACCAGCGCTTTTCTACCTTTCAGCATCATTGCAGCGCTTTAAGCATCTTCACAACAGCTTCCACCGCCTGCTTCGCCCTGTCGATGCGCTCCTCCGCCTGCAGCCTGCTCATCCCATGTCCTGTGATGCCGAGTCCAACTGGCTTTTCATATTGTAAGGCTAAATCCATGATTTTTCGTGAAGCCTGCTGCATTATGACTTCATCATGCTTTGTCTCTCCCTGTATGACAGCGCCCAGCACAACAGCTCCATCTATGCTTATATCCTGCAACAATTTTTTTAAAGCAAGTGGAATATCAAAAACACCGGGCACATTTATAACCTTTGCAATCTCTACCCCAAGAAATCGAGCATGCTCCTTTGCTCTCTCAAGCATCATCATTGTGATATCATAATTAAATTCAGAAACAACTATGCCGATTCTGATGGCTTCTTTATCCTTTTTCATGTGGATATATCCAGAGCTCTTTTATTACTTTTGCCATGAAGATAACAAAAAATTATAAATTGGCATGCTTTTATGAGTATGGAATTTGAGATAAGAGTTGCCAATATATCTCCTCCTTTACATGAAGATGATTATAAAAAGGTTGCTGAAAAATTTTTGAAGTCCATTGGATATATGAAGGAAAACGATGATTCAAATTCAGTTTCGTTCCGCCTTTTTGAACTTTTTTTAATTTATCCAAATCGCCAGTGGACGGTGGATGAGCTAATAATGGAATTAAAGGCTACGAAATCAACAATATACAGGCATCTGAACAAGCTTAAAAGTATGGACATCCTTGAGGAAGAGAAAATTGGCGAAAATAACAAAGTTAAGAAGACTTACAGGCTTCGTTATGGAAACATCGCGAAGGCATGGAGTTTTGTTGAGGCCCATGTTAAAGTTGCGATGGAAAATTATAATGAAACTGTAACCCATCTTCAAAAATTGGTTGAAAGGAGGTTTTTGAAATGAAAGAGGAGGAAATGGAATTGACCGTTGGTTCAAAATATGTAATATATTCGGCGAGCAGCGATAAGGAAGCGATGGTTACATCTGGAACTTTTGTTGGATATACATACATAGGGAAGGAAGAAGGAGGAATATGCATAAAAATGGATGAAAGCCATGGAACAAAGAAGGGGTTGATAAGGATAATACCAATAAGCATGATTCTCGCCATAGATGTAATTGAAAGGAAGAGGAGGAGAGGAAGGAAGAAAAAGGAGGAAGCGACGCATTATTTCAGTTGATAAAATGCAGATTGGAATAGTAGGAAAACCAAATGTTGGCAAAACAACTTTTTTTAACGCCGCCACGCATGCCAATGCAGAGATAGCCAACTACCCTTTTACAACAATAGAAGCGAATCAGGGCGTGATGTATGCTCGTGTTAAATGCCCATGCAAAGAATTTGGTGTTAAATGCAATCCCCGCAATTCAATATGCATGGATGGAATAAGATATGTGCCCATCGAAGCAATAGACGTTGCTGGACTTGTTCCAAAAGCTCATCTTGGGAGGGGCTTGGGAAACAAATTTTTAGATGATTTAAGGAAAGCTGATGCCTTGATTCACATTGTCGATGTATCTGGCTCTACTGACGAAGAAGGAAGGGCTTGTGGCATAGGAGAGCATGATATCAGCATGGACATAAAATTTCTTGAAGAAGAAATAGACTACTGGATTAAAGGAATAATAGAGAGAGACTGGCACCGCCTCGCCAATAAATGCAAAATTGAAGGAGAAAAGATTGAAAGAATGCTGGCAGAGAAGCTTACAGGGCTTAAAATATCCGAGGAAAAAATAAAATATGCAATTAAAAAAGCTGAATTGCCGGAAGATTTCACAAAATGGGGAGAAGAAGAGCTATTAAAACTTGCTTCAAATATACGCCAGATAGGAAAGCCAATAATGCTCTCTTTAAATAAAGCAGATATCGCCCCTCCTGAGCTTGTAAAAAAATTTGCAGGCGAGTTTGCGATTCCTACTTCTGCCGAAGCAGAACTTGCTTTGAATAAGGCTGCTGAGCATGGTATCATCTATTATCGCCCTGGAGACAGCGATTTTAAAATTTTGAAGGAGCCAACAGAAGCACAGAAAAAAGGTTTGGAATACATAAAAAAGCATGTTTTGCAGCGATATGGCTCAACAGGTGTGCAGCAGAGCATCGACAAAGCGGTTTTTGATTTACTTGGCCTGATAGCTGTTTTTCCCGTTGAAGATGAGCACAAGCTTACAGACAAAGATGGAAATGTTTTGCCAGACGTCTTTCTAATGCCTTCCGGCAGCACCGTCATAGAACTAGCGGAAAAAGTTCATAGTGAGCTGGCAGAAGGATTCATAAGGGCTGTTGATGTTCGAACCAAAAAGATTGTTGGAGCTGATCATAAGCTAAAGCATGGCGATATTATACACATAATCGCAAGATAAATATATAAAGGAAAGCGTGATTCATTTCATGGTTCTGCCTAATGATTTGCTCGAGGCAAGCATCAACAGGAATGTTTCATTACTGCTCAAAGATGGCAGACTGCTGAGCGGCAAACTCTCTGGCTTCGATCAATATATGAATATCGTTATAGAGGACGCCGTCGAGGAAAAGGAGGGGCAGGAGCAGCGCCGCCTCGGGCGTGTCGTTGTGCGAGGAAGCACAATAGTGAGTATATCATTTTTATAGGCTTTAGGCTATATTTCATAAGTATTTTAAATGGATTGTTTATACTTATTTGGTGGGTAATTGGAGATAGATGAGATTGATAAAGAGATATTGCACATATTGCAGAGTGATCCTGAAACTTCGCAGAAGGAAATTGCTTCTCGCATTAACCTGTCACAACCTTCTGTTAGTGCGAGAATAAAAAAATTGAAAAAGAATGGATTGCTTGCACACCTTGTTGGCATAGATATTAAAAAAGCCGGGTTGCATGTTGGAAAAATAGAAGTGAATGAAATAGATGAAAAATTCAGGGATTGCCCTCGCATTTTGAGCATTCTGGAAACGAATGATGGCTACATTGTTTTTGTTGTCAGCGAGGATTATCCAAGCATGGAATATTTTGTGAGAAAAAATTTTGGGGAAAAAATAAAAATTATTTTGGATGCAAATCCGAATTTCATATTGCCTTTGAAACTCAATGAAAATGGTTGTAGCAGTGATTGCATGAACTGCCCATATTATATAAATCAGCGTTGCAGTGGCTGCCCTTTCTCGCCACATTATAAAGGAAATTTATGGAGGATTAAGAGGAAAAAATAATGTATCGCCTGTTGCTCGTTTACCATCCATGCAATGAGAGCATCGATGAAATTTTGAAAAAATTTGAGGTTGAGATATGGAAAGAAAAGCATGGCAAACAATGTTTTGCCCGCATATTGCTTCAGGCTGAAAAAAGTGAAGAAGTTATAAATGCATTGGAAAGGCATTTTTCAAAATACGATAGCTTTCGCATCATAATATTGCCTGTTGAAGCAAAAATTCCAAGAGAAGGCGACGAAAAAGAAAAGAAGGAAAAAGAGAAAGAAAGATTGAGCACAGAGGAAATATATGAAGATTTGACTGAAGAAGCAAAATTATCTTCTTCCTATCTCGCCCTTGTTATACTGGCCGCTATAACAGCTTCGATAGGCATTCTTTACAACAATGTTGCAATCATTATTGGATCGATGGTGATAGCCCCTTTACTTGCTCCAAATATGGCTCTCGCTCTGGCAGCTACACTTGCTGACCCAAAACTTGCAAAGCAGTCTATGACAACAAGCTTCGCTGGCTACATTGCAGCAATTTCAACAGGCCTTGTTTTTGGCTTACTTTTCAAAAATGAGATAAGCATACAAAATCTCGGGCATCTCTACCTTTTACTTGCATTCTCTGCCGGCATAGCTGGAGCAATATCAATAACTAAAGGAGTTGTCGAAACTCTCGTTGGCGTGATGGTGGCTGTGGCGTTGCTTCCGCCTATCGTGGCTGCTGGAATTTTATTGGGGCAAGGAAGTTTTTTAAAGGCTATCGGCTCCTTCCTTGTCTTTTCGATAAACGTTGTTGGAATAAATCTTGCAGCCATACTAACATTTCTTACTCAAGGCATAAGCCCGAGGACATGGTGGGAGAAAAAGAAAGCGAAAAAGACGAGCTGGCTTTTCTTAACAATATGGCTTTTAATAATGCTTGTTCTCGTTATTTTAATTTATTTTTATGAAAGGATGTGAGAGACAATTATTCCTTCCAACTCCTCTTCCAATTCCCCTATTAGTATATGCTTGTCAAACCTTCCTTTCCTATCAGAATTTTTAATGGCCTTTCAACTTTTCTAATTCTTTCCATTTTACTTCTCATATCCATGAGCGTAAAATTTTAAATCAAAAATTACATTACATATTGGAGGCGAGAAAATGAGGAAGGAGAGTAAAATATTGCTTCCTATTTTGGGTATAGTGATTGCAATCTTCATAACAATGAATATGATAAACATTTTCAATGAAAGCATGGCGGAAGCACAACCAGCAGGAGGAAATATATTGTATGTCGGTGGAAGTGGACCAGGCAACTACACAAGCATACAAGCTGCAATCAACGATGCCAACGATGGAGACACAATTTTTGTTTACAATGGAACATATTATGAGAATGTGGTCGTGAACAAGAGCATAAATTTGATTGGAGAAGATAAAAACACAACAATCATTGATGGAAATTATGCTGTGGGAGATGTTGTAAAAATAACCGCAGATGGAGTAACAATGCAGAGATTTACTGTAAGAAATTGTGGTAGTTCGCCAGATACTGCAGAGGCTGGTGTGAAGATAGACCATGCGAACAATATAATAGTTTACAGTTGCAACATAATCAACAATGGTGATCATGGTATCTGGATTTATTCTTCCAGCAACAACAACATTTACAATTGCAACATAATCAACAATGGTGATCATGGTATCTGGATTTACCCTTCATCTAACAACAACATTTACAATTGCAACATTTATGAGAACAAGGATGGTATTGAGGTTCTCTCATCATCTAACACCAACATTTCTAACTGCAATATTTATGAAAACAATTATGGTATTGTGGTTTCCATCTGGTTGGGACATTCATCATCTAACACCAACATTTCTAACTGCAATATTTATGAAAACAATTATGGTATCTGGCTTATTTCTTCCTTCAACACTATAATCTCAAACTGCAATTTTACAAATAATGGAATTAGTATGCAGGGTTATGATTTGTCCCATTCCATTCATAACATCCACAATAACACAGTAAATGGAAAACCACTGTTATATTACAAAAATGAAAAAAATGTTATTTTAGATGGAATAGAAGCAGGACAAATCATTCTTGCAAATTGCAGCAATTTTGAAATATGGAATATAAGCATAAGCAATACTGATATAGGAATAGAAATTGCATATTGCAATGATGGAACAATATCCAACTGCAATATTTATGAAAACAATTGGGGCATAGAGCTTTG
>JAGGXG010000134.1 GCA_021163175.1 Thermoplasmata archaeon | reverse complement strand
GTATAAAAAGGGCTGAGAAATTAAAGGAAATGGTGAAGGAGGTGCTTAAGAAATATGAAAGCGAAGGAGATAAGAGCAATGAGCAGTGAAGAAAGAAGGAAAAAATTGAAGGAATTGAGGAACGAGCTAATGGAAGAGTATGGCCGTTCCTCCATGGGCGGCTCACCTCCATCACCAGGGCGAATAAAGTATTTGCGCCGCACAATTGCGAGATTGCTTACGATTATGAGGGAGGAAAGAGAAATAGAATGAGTGGGGACATTTGCCCAGTGTGTGGTTTGCCAAAAGAGCTTTGTGTTTGTGATAAACTTGCAAGAGAAGGACAGGAAATAAAAATAACGAGTGAGAAACGCCGTTATGGAAAAATTGTTACTGTTATAAGTGGTTTTGATTCATCGGTGGATATAAAAGGAATAGCAAGTGATTTGAAAAAATTATGTGCTACAGGGGGTACAACAAAGAAAAATACCATAGAATTGCAGGGTGACCATAAAGAAAAAGTGAAAAAGAAGCTGGAGGAAATGGGATTCAAGGTAGAGATAGAATGAGCAAAAATTTTTTAAGGCAAGAGTTTATAGGGCTTAAGGCAAAAGTAATCACTTCGAGCGATCCATCGTTGGAAGGAATAGAAGGCGTTATAATAGATGAAACGAAAAATATGCTGGTCATAGAAACAGCAAAGGGAATAAAAAAGATTGCAAAGGATATAGCAACATTTGAAATCGCCGGAAACATCGTGGAAGGAAAGAAAATAAAATACAGGCCAGAGGAAAGGATAGGGAAGATAAAATGAGGGATATAGGAATAAAGGTTAAAGAGCCAGAAAGGGAATGCGACGACCCAAATTGCCCGTGGCACGGGCATTTAAAGGTTAGGGGAGTAGTTATAAAAGGCGTTGTTGTATCTACAGCGATGCAGAGAACAGTGGTTGTGGAGAAAGAGCGATTGCATTATGTTCCGAAATATGAAAGATATGAGAAAAGAACAAGCCGGTATAAAGCTCATTTGCCGCCCTGCATCGAGGTGCAAAAAGGAGATGAAGTTGTAATAATGGAATGCCGTCCTCTAAGCAAGACAAAACATTTCGTGGTGGTGGGTAAAAAATGAAGGGAATAGCAGCAAGTGTAACGAGAGGCTTGCCAACAGGGGCATATTTAGAATGTGCCGACAATACTGGGGCGAGAGTGGTTGAGATAATAGCGGTAAAGGGCATAAGAGGCGTGCATAGAAGATATCCTACTGCTGGCATCGGCGACATGGTTGTTGTTACTGTAAAAAAAGGAAAGCCGGAGATGAAGCGCCAGGTTTTCCACGCCGTCATAATACGACAAAGAATGCCATACAGGCGACCAGATGGTATGCGAGTTCAATTTGAAGATAACGCAGCTGTGATTGTTACGCCAGAAGGAGATATGAAAGGCTCTGCCATAAAGGGGCCTGTTGCGAGAGAGGCTGCAGACAGATGGCCCCGTATAGCTGCTGCTGCAAGCATAATAGTGTGATAAGATGACGCAACCAAGGAAGATGAGAAGGTTTTTTTACAATGCTCCGCAACACATAAAGCGGAAGATGGTGGCTGCACATCTGGCGGAGGATTTAATGCTAAAATATAAGAGGAGAAGCATACAGGTTATAAGAGGAGATACTGTAAAAATCATGAGAGGAAGCTATAAAGGCAGGGTAGGGAAAGTGAGAAAAGTTGATATCAAAAGGCAGAAAATAGAGATAGAAGGAGTTACGATAACGAAGGTGGATGGAAAAAGTGTGCCATATCCAGTTCATGCTTCAAATGTCATGATAACCAAACTCAACCTAACAGACCCATGGAGGCGCCGCAAGCTTGAAGAAAAGCTAAGCGAGGAGGAAAAGAAGGCTGTGGAAAAAGAAGCTGAGGAGCAAATAAAGGAAATGGAAGAAGAGGCAATGAAAGCAGAGGCAGCTGAAGAGGAAGAGGAGAAGGAGATTGAGGAGGAAGCAGCGGAAGAAAGTGAAGAAATCGAAACGGAGGAAGAGAAAATAGAAGAAACCGAAACCAAAGAAAAAGAAGAGCCAGCAGAACAACCAGAAGAAGCAAAAGAAGTTGAGGAAGTAGAAGAAAAAACCAAAGAAAAGGAATAATTTATCTATTTTTCTTCCACCTTTACTGATGCGCTATTCCGCCATCATCATATTTCACAAAACTTTTATTTTTAAACAGCATTAAATTCATGAAATACAAAATAACGGGAGATAATCTGCAAATTGTGACGCTTGAGCTTAGTGAAGGAGAAAAAGTATATGGAGAGGCAGGCTCAATGGTTTATATGAGCAGCAATATGAAAATGGAAGCCAAGGCCAGAGGAGGAATATTGAAATCAATAGGAAGAAAATTCATGGGAGAGACATTTTTCATGACAGAGTTTTATCCAACGAATGGCAATGGCTATGTTGCTTTTGCTGGAAACGCACCGGGAAAAATAAAAGCTATTGAAATAGATGGAAAAGAATTCATCGTGCAAAAAGATGCATTTTTATGCGCTGAAGATGGTGTTGAATTAAGCGTGGCTTTTCAAAAAAGGCTCGGCTCAATATTTTTTGGAGGCGAGGGTTTCATTTTGGAACGCCTTACTGGCAGGGGAACTGCTTTCATTCATGCATGTGGTGATTTAATTGAAATGGATCTGAAGGAAGGAGAATCGGTGAAGGTTGATACTGGAAGCGTTGTCGGATGGGAAAGTAGCGTCGACTATGATATAAGCAGGGTCAAAGGCATAAAAACAATATTTTTTGGAGGCGAGGGTCTTTTCCTCACAACTTTAAAGGGGCCAGGCAAAATAATCATACAATCCATGACACTCCACAATCTTGCTTCCGCCCTCGCGCCTTTCCTGCCCCGCCAGCAGCAGACATCGGGCAGAAGCGGCGTGTTGGGAACATTCCTTGATGAAACACTTGGAAAATAGCTGGCTAGTCATCATTCCATTTTATTTCGATTTGCCATTCTTTTAGCATGCCATAATCAATTAAAACTGGAGGATACATGATTGAATATCTCTTTTTCGTCCATGAAATCAGCTTTTTAAAGCTCTGCTTTTCATCTCCATCGAAGATCAAGCTTGCAACGATGCGAGATGGCAGAATTTTATTACCTTTTCTTTCTTCACATTCTTCCACGAGTGGATTTTTTAAAAATGGCTCCTCATAATATATTTTTATCTTTCCATCTTCTCCGCAATCCAGCAGCATTTTCCTCCTAACTTTTACAAAAGGAACAAAATCTATTTTTATTTCATCACCATCTTTAAGATTGAGCTTCTCCCTTAAATTGTGTTTGGAGATTATTTCAATATAATCTTCCTTGCTTCTTTCAGGAATTATTATTGCAGCCTTCAATTTTTTAATTCTAACAGGAAAACATTTTACTCTTCCATAACTTTTTCCATTTTTTTTAAAGCCATTTATGGTTATGCCATCTATCTTTTCCAGAATTTTTTTATATGCCGTCATAACATTTAAAGTTCCTTCATAGGGATTTATTCCAAGTTTATTTTTAAACTGCCTTTTATACTCTTCCATAGCCATGAACTTTTTTGCTTTTTTCTTTCCAGAGATAACCACGCCCATCATTTATAGCTCTTCTCTGCCTTTCATCCTGGCATATAGCTTTATTCCTTCTTCTGTAAGATGATAGCCATCCTCGCCCTCCTCTATTATACCCTGTTGTTTCAATTCTTCCGCAGCATTTTTTACGGCTCTTTCTATCAAATGCTGCTTCTTTGCTATTCTTTCAAGTCTTTTCTCACCAGATGCTATTTCAATAAACACAGCCTTTCTTATCTTATTCGACAATATGAAGCCTTCATTCATTTTATCAATATTATATCGTTGCAACTCATAAAGTTTTTGTAATTCTTTTAAATGAAAAGATGTTTAACACTATGCCTGAAGAGGGAAGATTTGCACTTCTATATGATATCATATTTGGAAGATTACTGGCTGGTGTGCAGCAAAAGATAAGCGGGATGGTTATGAAAAATGGATGTAAAAGAATAGCTGATATGGGATGTGGAACTGGAGCCCAGCTTGCCTTGTTGAAGCGTCTTGATGCAATAGGAATTGATAGATCGCCTCTTATGCTAAAAGCTGCAAAGAAAAAAGGAGTTGAATGCATAATGGGTGACATTTCTTCCACGCCTTTTCCATCTTCCTATTTCGATTGCCTCATTTATTCTTTTGTTCTTCATCCTAATACGGAAGCGAAAATAAAGGAAATAATTGAAGAAGGTAAAAGAATCTTGAAAGAAAATGGATGCTTCGTATAGCCGACTATGGAATTGCTAAGAAGAAGAGGATTGTCATTGCAATAAGGCTGATAGAAAGAATGGCTACAAAAGAGCATTATAAAAACTACATGGATTATATGAAGAGAGGAGCAATAAATGGGGTAATAGAAGAAACGAGAATGAGCATAGATGAAAGGCACTCTTTTTACAATAATGGTATCGAAGTCATTTGCCTACATTAAACAACCTCAGGCCCAAACTTGCCTTTTTTGCCTTTGCTGGCATCGAATTTAACCTGCGGCAGCGGGATGGGCGGCGGCAGCTTGAGCTCGCGGGCAATAAAGACTGCTTCTGGCACACAAAAATGGAGTATGGCTGTGTGGATTTGCGATGCCACCTCGTTCGGCATATTCTTTTTTTCCTCCCATCTTTTTGCTATTTCTTCAGCATCATTTCCTTCATAAATGAAACCACCTTCAAATTTTATCATGCCAACTGGGCCGAAGCTTGCTGTATACTCAAATTCAACGTTTGCAACATTTTTTTCAACCACATTGAACAAAGTTACGCTGCTGTTGTGGTCTATTCTAATATTCATTGGGCGCGAGAGGTCTTTTATGTATCTTCTTGCTTCTATCGCCCTTATTTCCATATTCTTTATCATCATATTCATTCAAAAGGGTTTTGTATATAAAGCTTCTTGCCTCCACACGAAAGCATGCTGCGAAAAGCTTTATATATCCTGTGTTATTTTTACCGCATGAAACTATTCGCCATTGGAGTTTCATTTATTGTAACAAGCGTTATTTTCATGGGAGCTGGAACTGTTTCTGCCATAAGTTATGACTGGATTAATGGTAATGAAATTGGAATGGAGAGCAATGTTTCTTTCATTGCTCCAATGCCTGTAAATGTTTCCTCCGCTGCATATCTTTTACCACATGAAATATATATCGGAACGCCAGAATTTTTCGTTGCCATGGAGGGAAAATGAAGGGGACAATGCTTGTTGTAGAGGATGAGGAGCCAATACAGGAATTGATTCAGGAGTACCTTAAACCATTGAATATAAAAATATATTTTGCTTCGACTGGCGAAGAAGGCGTTGAAATGTATAAAAAATTGAGGAAGCAGGGGATAAGGCCAGTTGTAATCATGGATTTGAAGCTGCCGGGCATAAGCGGGGCGGAGGCGACAAAAAGAATAAAAAGATTTGACAAAGATGCTGAGATATATGCCTTCACAGCATGGTTCAAAACAAAGCTTGCTGAAGATGCAGTAAAAGCTGGTGCAAAAGCTGTAATAGGTAGATACGTTGGATTCGATGGATTCAGAAACATTGTTAGTGATATTTTTGCTGGTAGGAGCATAAGTGGAACGATATGATTGTTTTTGGTCCTGTGCCATCGCGCCGCCTTGGAAAAAGTTTGGGAATAAACAATATTCCTGTAAAGATATGCAGTTATGCATGCGTTTACTGCCAGCTTGGGAGAACTATAAAAATGAGTATAGAGAGGAAAGCATATTATGAGCCAGAAAAAATTTTTGAAGAAGCAAAGAAAAAAGCAGGCGATGCAGACTACATAACTTTTGTTCCAGATGGAGAGCCGACGCTTGACATAAATCTTGGGAAGGAGATAGAGCTTTTAAAGGAAATTAAAAGAATAGCTGTTTTAACAAATGCCTCCCTCCTATGGATGGAAGATGTTAGAAATGATTTGATGGAAGCAAGCTTGGCATCATTAAAAATAGATGCTATCAGCCATACACTATGGAAAAAAATAGATAGACCGCATCCAAAGCTGGATTTGCAGGAAATCATAGAAGGAATGCTAAAATTTTCAAGGGGATTTAAAGGGGAAATCATAACGGAAACGATGCTTATCGATGGCATCGATTATAGCATGGAATTTGAAAAGATAGCAGGCGTGATAAAAAAAATAAAGCCTTCTATAGCATATCTTGCTGTGCCAACGCGCCCGCCCGCTGAGCGCTGGGTAAAGGCGGCGAGCGAGGAAATGCTGGTGAAAGCATACCATGCAATTTCTAAAGTTGCTCGCGTTGAATATTTGATTGGTTACGAGGGCAATGAGTTTGCTTCCCATGAAAATTTCAGGGATGATATTCTTTCGATAACAAATGTGCATCCAATGAGGAGAGATGCAGTTGAGAAATTGCTTGAGAAACATGGCAAAGACTGGAGCGAGATCGAGGAAATGATAAAAAAGGGAGAATTGATAGAAATTGAATATGGGGGAAATAAATTTTATATGAGAAGAATAAAAAGTAGAAATAATTTATAACACACCTGTTTTTCCATTATGCGAGTGTGCATTGGAGGAACTTTCGATGTTTTGCATGCTGGACATGTGGCATTGCTTAAAAAGGCATTTGAAATTGGAAGCGTTGTTTACATTGGCTTATCATCAGATGAATTTTTGAAAAAAATCGGAAAGGAGGCGAAACCATATGAGGATAGGGAGCGAAACCTTATAGAATTTTTGAAAAAAATGAAATGGGAAGAGAAAGCAAGGATATCGCCATTGAATAACATATATGGAACTGCAAATAGCGAGAACTTCGATGCCATTGTTGTATCGCCTGAAACTGAGAAAAGGGCAAGGGAAATAAATGAAATGCGTAGAAAAAAAGGATTGAAAGAGCTTAAAATTGTTGTTGTTCCATTTGTTTTGGCAAATGATGGCATACCTATTTCATCGTCAAGAATAAAAAATGGAGAGATAGATGGAATGAAAAGAATAAAGCCAATGAAAGTCTGCATCGCAACAGAAAATGAGGTTAAAATCGAAGCCGTAAAGCGAGTGTTTGACGAGCTTTTTGATTTCGAAATTTTTTATGAAAGCATTGCTATAGAAACAAAAAAGCAACCATTTGGAAAAGAAATTTTTGAAGAAGCCATGAAAAGAGCAAACTCATGCAAAAAATGCGATTATTGCGTTGGAATAGAAGCAGGAATAGAAAAGCAGTATGGCATACATTTTATTGAGCAAATTGTAATAATAAAAGATAAAGCTGGTTTCACAACATATGGAAAAAGCCCATCTTTTCAATGCCCAGACTGGCTTATAGAAGAGTTAAAGAAGGGAAAGGAAATGAAGGAGGCAATACCTTTTAAAAAGGGAGAAGAAAGCAAGGGAGCGATATGGTATTTTTCCCACAAAATGGACAGGCTTGAGTTAACAAAGCTTGGCATATTCATGGCAATGCTACCAAGAATGACAAAAAATTTTTAATCGCTGCTTTCTTTTCAAATAAAGCGGGGATGGCCCAGCCTGGTAAGGCGCAGGATTGCTAATCCTGTGGGCGTTGCCCTCGTGGGTTCAAATCCCACTCCCCGCGCTTCTTATGAATTTGGAAGGCAGAAAAAACTGAGAAAAAATTATATAATGGCATAGAATACTCTTTCAGCATGGTAACAGTAGAAGAGAGTTTATGCAGGATAGAAATAATGAAAGAAGGTAACGAATTTGTTGCAAGAGTCGAAACGCAGGGGGGAGTAAAAGAATACAGAAACATTGTATTCGAGGATATGCTGAGAGAGCTATTCATAGATTTACAGGAGGAATTCGGCGAAATATAATGGTGGTTAGAGATAAAGTTGGGAGGAAAAGATATATCTTATTTTTTAATGAGGGTAAAAGTAAGGGTGAGGTAATAAAAGCCATAAAGGGAGCGTATCTGGCATATCACTCAAAAATTTTTTCGATTGTAAGGTGCAAGCATACAGAAAAGGATAAAATGATAGAGTTTTTAAATAAAGCTGGATTTAAAACTGTGAAGACCGCTGGCACCATTAAAAAATTGAAAAAATACATCAATAACTTCTCGCAAGGCGGAGCCATGTAACAGCTTTTTCTCCGCAAACTGGACATTTTTCATTTATTTCTTCTTTTTCCAAGGGCATTCCAAGGCTTTTCATTTCCAGCTCTTCCTCCATTTTCATTCCGCATTTTTCCTTTCCACACCATGGTATTTCAACGATTCCCTCCCTCCTTTCCATTTTTTTGATTCTGTGTATGTTCTCCTTTAAAAATTTCTCCGCTTTTTTGTACAATCTTTCATCGAATTCTTCAAGCTCTTTCTTTATTTTATCAAGCTCATCTCTTGCTATTTCCTTTTTAATTCCATCTCTCGCCACAATTGTAACAACACCTTTTTGAATATCTCTTGGACCAATTTCTATTCTTATTGGCACTCCTTTGAGTTCCCAGTCATAAAATTTATTGCCAGGTGTCTTGTCTCTGTCATCAACTATGGAGCTTATTCCTTTTGATTTAAGTTCTTTCTCAACGTTTCTGCACTCTCGCATAACCTCTTCCTCATGCCCTTTAAAAATTATTGGCACTATAACAACTTTTATTGGGGCTATGGATGAGGGAATTGCTATGCCCTTATCATCTCCATGTATGCCAACTACAGCCCCCAAAACACGCTCCGACATCCCATATGTTGTTTGATGACAATAATGGTGCTTTCCATCCAAGCCTTCATATTTTATATCAAATGCCTTTGCAAAATTCTGCCTGTACTGGTGCACACTTCCCACCTGCAGGCTCCGCCCCGAAGGCATCAAAACATCAATACCAATCGAATACTCTGCTCCAGCAAATTTATCCCATTCGGGGCGCCTGCTGAAGAGTATCGGCAGGGAAAGTCTTTTGAAAAATCTTTTTGCAATTTCTATGTCTTCCTTTACCTGCGCTTCCGCATCCTCATAGCTTTCATGGGCTGTGTGAGCTTCAAAAAAATGGATTTCACGCACTCTTATAAATGCCTTTGTCATCTTTGTTTCGTATCTGAATGTATTGACAATCTGGAATATTTTAAGGGGCAAATCTGCATGGGAGCGAATCCATAGAGAAAACATTGGATACATCGCAGTTTCTGATGTAGGACGCAAAAGCATTTTTTCCTCCAGCTCATTTTTCCAGCATGCGTCACCCAAAAAACTTCTTGAGAAAAACCCTTTATATGCTCCTCCTCTTTTTTAAAAAAACTTTCCGGGATGAGTAATGGAAAATAAAGTTCCTGATGCCCAGTCTCTTCCATTTCATTTCTTATGATTGCATCTATATTTTGCATTATCTTCCATCCATACGGCAGCCATACATTCATCCCTTTTATTGGATATCTTTTATCGCATAACTCAGCTTTTTCCACTATTTCGTTGTACCATTCATCGAAGTTTTCATCTTTAGCCATCACTCGTAATTTAAAGAATCTTTAATTCTTTTTCGATTCTGTAAAGTAAGCAGATAACATTTTTATGAAGAGAATGTGCGAAGTCATCAATCATGGTTGCTTACAGATTCGATAAATTATTAAAAATAAAAAAGCATATCCATTTGTGCCGCCTTGGCTCAGCAGGTTAGAGCGCTTCCTTGGTAAGGAAGAGGTCCCGGGTTCAAATCCCGGAGGCGGC
>JAGGXG010000074.1 GCA_021163175.1 Thermoplasmata archaeon | reverse complement strand
AGCAACGCAAATACAATAACAGCTACGATTCCTTTATACTGCATGATGATTCACCTTGTGATATAATCTTTTGATTATTTATAAATTATTATGCTAAATTTTGCCCAAAAATTTTTATTGATGGAAAAGATTATTCATCTTATGATTAAAGCATATATTCTCATATTGACTTATGTCGGCAATTTAAAGAGCGTTTTGAATGAATTGAAAAATTTGGAGAATATCGAAAGCATTGCCGTTATTGCTGGGGATTACGATATAATAGTTAAAGCGAGAGTTGAAAACCTGGAACAATTGATGGAATTGACAGATAAAATACATGCAATAAAGGGAGTGAAGAGAACAAATACGCAGGTTGTTGAGAAAGAGATTGAAACATGAGGCTTAGAAAAAAATATTTGTTTTATGTTCTCGCCCTTGCTTCAGCTGCCATAGGGGCTGCTGGCACAACAACAGATACATATATATCGATGCATGTTTCGAATCCATGGGCTTTGTGCCTTTCGATTTTCATTGTAGGTGTGATTGTAACATTTCTTCTGACTTCTTTACTTTCCATAAAAGTGGGTGGAAAAGCAATAGGATCGAGAATAGATCCATCTTTCCATGGGATAAGGCTCATAAGAAAGCATGAAATAAAATATCAGACGATAGCAGGGCTTGCCAATGCCATTACAACGCTTGCCTACTTCTATGTCATATGGTCATATAATGATCCTTTTACTCCTGCCACCATACTCGCTTTTTCTCAAATCGTTATAATGTATTTGCTTGTCATCGAATCTATAGCCGAGAAGAATGCGCCAACGCTGGCAGAAGTGCAGTCGGCGATAATTGTTTCATTTGGGGCTGTTCTTGCATCTCTCTCCCTAAAAGGAGGAATAAATGCCCGCGGGCTTGCTGTGGTATTTTTAGTGCTCAATCCTTCTTGGGCTCTATTCTCCTTATATCAGAGAAAACTTAAGCTTCTGCGCATCAACAATTGTTACAACGATGCTATCAACATAAGATTCTGGAACCTTGTTTTCACAACTTTCTTTACTTTCATTGCAATCATTGCAATGGGCTATGTAATGCATGAGAACCTTGTTAAAGCTTCGTTGGATGCTTTATCTTACTGGAATTTGCTGGCAATTTCAATGACAATAGCTTTCTTTTCATATGTTTTTTATATAAGGGCTCTGGGTTTGGGAAAAGCGAGCGTTACCCAGGCTGTGAAGTCATCAACGATAGTATTCTCCATACCATTTTCCTTCTGGCTGGCAAGCGTCGTTGGAGGAACGATCTTTGAAAGTTCATTGCATGCTTTGATTAAATCCATGGGTATGGCTATGGTTATACTCGGCGTTATATCGTTTGCCCTCACAGAAGTTAAAGGATATGTTTTCATAAATGCAAAAACAGGACATAGTATAGAGGAGCTAATTCAGGAAATATGGAAGATAAAGGGCATTGTGAGCATCGCTGCCGTGGCTGGGAGCTATGACATAATGGCAAAAGTTAGAATAAGAAGCCTTGGAAAAGGATATGAGAGAATTGTTAGAGCTCTCGAGGAAATAAAAGGAATAGCAAGTTTCAAATGGCATTCAATATTAAAGGAGTGGGAGGAAATATGAAAATTGGCATAATCGGTGGCACAGGCTTTTATGAAATGGAGGGAGAGGAAATAGAAGTCGAGACAAAATATGGAAATGTGAATGCAACTCATTTCAAAAGAGGCAAAAGAGATGTATTTTTCATAGCACGCCACGGAAAGGCGCATGCGAAGCCAGCACATGCTGTGAATTACCATGCAAATATAATGGCAATGAAGAATATCGGAGCAAAGGTTATTATAGGAATAAGCACTGTTGGAAGCATGAAAAAGAGCATCAAACCAGGAAGCATTTTCATTCCAAATGATTTTATAGATTTTACAAAACGACATACAACTTTTTTTGATAATGAGGCAATCCATATTGATTTGAGTGAGCCTTTCTGTCCTGTTGTGAGAAAAATTTTGGTTAACGCTACCAAAAATGCAAAGGAAGGAGTATATGTTGCAACTGAAGGCCCAAGACTCGAAACAAAGGCAGAGATAGCAATGTTCAAAAAATTTGGGGATGTTGTTGGCATGACCCTTGTTCCGGAAGCGATTCTGGCAAGAGAAGCAGGAATCTGCTATGCTTCCATTTGCTTGGTTTCAAACTATGCTGCAGGATTGCAGGAAAGGTTAAGTATAGAGGAAATAAAGGAAATGTATAGGAAAAGGAAGGTTGCGATAGAAAAAATTGTGAATAAAGCTATCGAAAAGATTCCAGCCAGAAGAAATTGCCGCTGCAGATATGCTGCCATTGAAGGAAAACTTTAAGTCCAGCCCGGCGGAAGTTTCTCTTTAATATTTCCATTGAAAAATTCCCGCTTATAATAGCGGCGCATTGCAATGTTTATTGTTGGAAGGGAAAGTGAGTAGGGAGCAAATTTATCCATTTTCATTGAGCGATATATTCTTTTTATCACTTCTGGCATTGAATAAAAGCTTTTTATCACTTTTCTCGTTCCTTCAAAAAGTTCTTTAGGCGTCATCTGCTTTGGCATGTAGACAACGTGGGCCTGCGTATATTTACTCCAGTCTTTTGTTAATATTCTTCCTTCCTTGTCAAGTCTATCATATAAAGGCGTGCCTGGATATGGCGTTAGTATATTGAATTCAGCAGAATCAATTTCCCAGCTTAAAACAGCGTCTCTCGTTGCATCAAATATCTCAGGCGTGTCATTATCAAATCCAAAAATGAAGCCGCCAACTATGCCAATATCATATTTCTTGACAACCTTTATTGCCTTTTCATATCCTTCCGCTTTGTTGGTTATTTTATGGGCTTCTTTCAGGCTGGCTGGATTTATGGACTCGAAGCCAACAAAGAATGAAATGGCGCCCGCCTCCTTCGCCAGGCGGAGGAATTTTTCGTTTCTGCTTATTATGTTTATGTTTGCATTCGCTATGAATTTTTTCTTCAATGGTTTCATCGCCTTGAATAGCTGCATGCTGTATTTTACATTTAGCGTCATTGAAGCATCTCTGAAAATGAGGACTTTATTTGGTATGCTCTTCATTTCTTCTATAACATGCTCTATGGGCCTTGTCCTGACTTTCCTTCCAAGAAAAACGGAAGTGGCGCAAAATTCACACGCATTTGGGCATCCGCGGCTTGCTTGTATTCCCTCTGTTAAGGGAGGATATTTCACCAGATCGCGGCGAGGAGGAGGAATTTTTGCTGGATCAGCATGGCTGCCATAATAGAATGGCTTTAATTTTCCCTTCTCGGCATCATGAACAACCTGCGGCCATACTTCTTCAGCCTCGCCTATTACAACGCTGTCTGCATGCTGTTTGGCTTCTTCTGGCAGGGCTGTTGGATGATATCCACCAAGAACAACCTTCATACCATACTCTCTAAACTTTTCTGAAAGTTTGTAGACGTGTGGGGCTGTCATCGTAAGCACATTTATGCCAACCAGATCCCAGTGCTCGCTGAAATCAATGTCCTCAAAATTTTCATTTAAAATGCGAATCTCATGGCCGGGTGGCGTGCAAGCTGCAACCTGAGGCAAACTCAATGAAGGATTTCCAAAAAGCTTTGCGAAAGGTGTGCCGCGGTCTCGATATGTTGTGACACCGTGCTCTATTTTTGGGAATACTAGCAATATTCGCATGGCAATTAAAAGGCATGTAGTATAAATTTTTTATTACCTCTCATTCTGGCGTGACCCAGCTCTCATCATCATGATACAACGCTTCACCCAGTTTTTGCCATCCTCTTACCAATGCTTTTGGCTCTTTAACCGCTTCTATTCTATACAAAGATGACGTATACCAGTTATAATCATTCTTTTTCTTTATTTTTTTGAAAACAGGGAGACGTTGCTGGAATGAAAAGAAATTTTTTCCATCATCTGGATAAACATTGAATTTTCTTCTTATATCTGTTATGACGAAGCCCATTTCATGGAGCATGCGCTGTATTTCATACCATTTGTGGCGGGATGCTTCCAATGTAGTTAATCCAAAGTAGCCAGAACTTCCAATACCTTTCAAAGCTTCTACACACCGAGATAAAAACAAAGTTATGCCGGGCAACGTTTCAACAGGATCGGTGACAAAGACATCAAATTTTTTCTTCAGCTCTCCAATATCATTCTGCAGGTCATGCGAGAATGCTTCCACTTTTAAGCCATACTCGCTTGCAACTCTATTTATGAAATTAACCAGCCTTTCATCTATTTCAACAACAACAATGCGAGAGGGCAGCCCGCTCAAGCCAGCTGCTATGCTAAATAGGTCATCATCGCCTGCAATAAAAATATCTCCATATAAATCACCTCTTTCAAAAATAAAGGAAAGACGCCTCATCACTCCATCTATGCTTATGTAGCCCTGATCATATCTCGCATCCGGCAGCGGGCGCTCGCTGGCGATCTTCTCATATTCTTTTTTCACATCTTCCCATATATCATAGCCAGTTCCCATGCAATGCTTGCACTGAAAATCATGAAATTCTTT
>JAGGXG010000023.1 GCA_021163175.1 Thermoplasmata archaeon | reverse complement strand
TATTATGCAATGTGAATGATTCATTGTGAACATAAATCCCATAGGAAGAATTGTATATGGTGAAGTTTTCTATGCTAACATTGCTTGCTTCTATGCTTATTCCTGTGCTGCGATGCCCATCTATGCTCGGGTCACCAACAAGCTTTAATTCTTTGTTTAATATGATTGGTCCATCATACACGCCAGGATAAACTTTTATTGTATCGCCATTGCTTGCATTTTCAATGGCTGCCTGTATGCTGCTATAGTTTCCTTCTCCGGTTCCGCCTACATATAATATATGTTTGGGAGGCGATGGCTGCTGCGTGGAGAGATAAATGTATCCTTTTACAATGCAATTTTCTTCTGGCATGGAATCCAGCACCAAATCAACATTCAATGTCTGCCCTGGCTGGATAACATTTGATGGTGGCGTTAAAACACTATAGTTATCAAAATATCCATCTGCATATGCATATACGGCATCTATTGCACTTGCATTTATGAGAATGCCAAGCGGCGGATACGGATACCACACAGGATTTATGGCAGGAACAGATATGTTGTAATAGCCATTCAGGTCTGTTGTGCCATCTCTCTCAAAATATGCCTGATTTGTCATCATTATTATTATGCCTCCTCTCACACTCACATTGGCTCCCGCTATAGGATTGCCATCATCATCATAAACATATCCACTGACCCATGCATTATCTTGCGGCAGGGGCTGCAGTGTTATATTTGCCCATACTATTTCGTTTTCGCTAACGCTTATATTCGAAAAATTTGAAAAGAAATTACTGGCAGAAACTGCTATCATTCCATTTCCGGCTGGAACACGGAACTCAAAATAGCCATTTGAAGGAGTATATGTGAAGTTGATGGAAGTATAGTTGTAGCTATCATTGTGTATATACACATCCACACTTGCATTGCTTATTGGCTGCTCATCTGCGCTTTTAACATATCCTTTAACCCATGCCGTTAATGGAGCCGCTGGAGAAGCATCGAGATAAAAATCAATTCTCTTTTCCTCGTCTGAATATATGCTGCCATCATAAAAAGCAGTTTTGTAGCCATTTGCAGAAACATCGATCGAAACATTTGAGGCAGGCAGCCATATCTCGTAATATCCATTTTGTGTAAGAGTATAATTCAATCCAGCATATTTTTTATCGAATGCTTCAAAATATATTGAAACATTTGCTTCTATGGTGGCGTGGCTTGCATTGTCATATACGTAACCATATATTTTTGCATCCTCGTGAGACATAAAAAGAGTGAAATTCTTCCATTTTGTTCCATTTATGGAAAAATTGCCAGACCAGTTGCCAATCATTAAAAGCTCATTTCCTCTATTGAATGCCATTCCCGTCGACACATTCACATTTCCAGAAGCAACATTCATTTCATAATAGCCATCATTGCCAGTAAATGTGAAATTTGAATAGCTGTGTTTTCCATCATTCCAATCAATCATAACAACTGCATCCTTCGCCGGCGGTAGCTGGGCTATGGCAAAAGATGCCAAAATAAACAAAATACATGCTGCTAAATATACTCCTTTCATGGATTAAAAAGTGAAGTACATTATTAACCCTTTCGGTTGATATTATATTATCAATGAATCTATTTCTTCCATGTTTGGTTCTCGCTCACAATAATAGCATTTTATTTTCAATGGCTTTTTGCTTGCTACAACAAATTTCGATTCTATTGGTTCGTTGCTATTCGATATGCAATTTGGATTTGGGCATTTAACGATGCCAATGATTTGAGAGGGTATGCTCACTCTGTGCTTTTCGACAACTTCATAATTTCTTATGATATTTATGGTAGCATTTGGAGCAATCAAAGCAATTTTATCAACTTCTTTTGCCTTAAGTTCTCTATTTTCAATTTTAACAATATCTTTTTTTCCCCTTTTTCCAACTACATTCATTGCAATGCTTATAATTGAACCTTCTTTGCCTTCGATGCCAAGAATTTTAAGCACCTTCAAAGCATTTCCAGGCGTTATATGGTCAATAACTGTTCCATCCTTAATTGGCTGAACTTTAAGCACCTTCATTTTATCACCCCAAGCACGAGAGCAAGCAAAGCCATTCTCACCGGCACACCATTGAAAGTCTGGCGGAAATAGGCTGCATGCTTGGTTGCATCTATGGATGGGTCTATTTCATCCACTCTTGGCAGGGGATGCATTATAATAAGGTTATCCTTTGCATTTTTTATCGTTTCCATATCTATCCTATAGCTTCCAGCAACTTTTTTATATTCTTCTGGGTCAGGGAAACGCTCCTTCTGTATCCTCGTAACATATAAAACATCTATGTCCTCTATATCATCTATGCCGTGCTTTATTTCAGGCTCAGCACCCATTTTTCTGCATTCATTCACCACCTCAGAAGGCATCTGTAATTCTGGAGGCGCTATAAACACCATTCTTGCTTTAAACAAAGCCAGAGCATAGGCAAGAGAATGAACGGTTCGCCCATACTTCAAATCTCCAACGAGAGCAATTTTATTCCCTTCTATGCTTCCCGTCTCCTTCCTTATCGTGAACAAATCGAGCAGGCATTGTGTCGGATGCCTGCCTGCGCCATCGCCTCCATTTATTATTGGAACGCTTGCAAATTCTGCTGCCATCCTCGCCGAGCCTTCCAACGGGTGGCGCATGACAATGACATCGCAATAGCTTTCGGCAGTTCTTATTGTGTCTGCAAGGCTTTCTCCTTTCATTATGCTTGTTGTTCCAGGCTGGGCAAAGCCTATGACATTGCCTCCGAGCCTTTTCATTGCAGCCTCAAAAGAAAGGCGGGTTCTTGTGGATGGCTCAAAAAACAGGGAAGCCATTATGTAGCCATGCAACAACTCGCTTTTTTCTTTTCCAGCAGCAATTGGAACCATTTTTTCAGCAACATCAAGAATATGGAGTATTTCATTTTTTGTAAAATCCTTTATGGATACGATGTCTCTACCTTTAAAATTCATCAAATTATATTATTGAAGGATATAAAAAACTATTTTTTCAATGCCCTTTCCAAATTTGCTTTCAAGCAGCTTGGATGGCTTTCCAATGCAATGCTCTATATTTTCATCAAACTCAACTTTTCCGAGGTATTTACTCACCTTCTTTATTTCATTTTCAATGCTTTTTTCCATAACCATGTTTTCTATCACACCAAGAACATTGCATTTGTTTTCTTTCAAGAAAATCAGGAGCTTTTTCACAGTTTCCCATGAAAGAATGGAAGGCGTCGTAACAACAATGAATTCAGCATTCTTCATGAATTTTATTATTGCCATTACTTCCTCGCCCATCCCGGGAGGCATATCGATTATTAAAAAATCAAGCTCATCCCATATTGTTATTGCAAGCAATTCTATTATTGCATTTATTATATCCTTTCCTTTTAGCGGGGCTGGATTTTCCTCGGTAAAGTAAACTATTGACATGAATTTTATGTTGGCTATGGTTGGTGGCAAGATTCCATTCTTTTCAACAGGCTTTTCGTTTGCATTCAGAATCAAATGCGTGGAAGGCCCATAAAAGTCTAAGTCGAGCAAGCCAACCCTGTATTTTTTAGCAAGAGCCAATGCAACAGTGGTGGAAACCATACTTTTGCCAACGCCGCCTTTTCCGCTGCTAACAGCTATTACTCTTTTCACATTTTTCAGCCTGTCTCCAATGACGCTAATCCTTGCATCAATCATCGTTCCCCCTTATTGCTTCTATCCATACTCCTCTTCCTTCAACGATTTCAAAATACTGGCTCCCGCATTTGGGGCAGCGGGCATATGAAAAAATTGACTCTGGCAAAAAATGCACGAATTCTTTCTCTTCATCGCTAAGCTTGAATTCATCGAAGCTCCATTCATGGTTGCAAACATTGCATCTTAGCCTTGTTTTCTGTATTTTTATATTCACCTTCGCTTCCATGTCATATTCTTTCATCAGTTCATCGAGAGCAAATTTGAATATATCCATTTCGATATCCTGCATTTCTCCTATCTTCAAATCTATTTCATTTATTTTTTTGATTCCATGCTCTTTTGCTTTCTCAATGGCTGTTTTTATCACACCTTCTGCCAGCGCCCATTCATGCATTTATTCCACCTATGATGTTTTGTCCGATGGCAATGCCATTATCACCATTTGGAACGTTGTTATGCACAAGCAAATGCAATCCAGCCTTTTTAACATTTTCTTCCAGCATATTAACGATGGGCAGACTATAAGAAACACCTCCTGTTATTCCAATGCTTTCTATACCTTTCCTCGTTGCATACTCGATGGCAATGTTTGAGAAGGCATCGATCAAAGCCTTTACAAAAGAATATGCAGCATTTGCTTTATTTCCCACGCCAATCTCATGAAGCTGCCTGAATAGCTCAACTGTATCTACGATTCCATTCTCAACTTTCGCCTCAAATTCATATTCATCTTTTCCTTCTTCCAAATATTTCTCAAGTTTCATAGCAGCTTCGCCATCATACGTGCTTTTCATGCATATGCCAAGATAGCATGAAAGGGCATCGAGCACGCGACCCATACTGCTTGTCAACGGCGCATCTTTGGCAAGTTTTCTCATTAAAGAAGCATGCTCGCCATGGAAGAAAATCTCCTCTCCAAATTGGTCGAATATTGAAAAAACTATACGCCTTATGTCCTTTGTGGCCACGTCGCCTCCTATCAATGGAATGTATTTTAAATGCCCGATCCTCTCAAAATTTTCAAAGCTCGCATGCAGAACTTCGCCGCCCCAGAGCGTTCCATCGCTTCCATAACCCAAACCATCCAGAGTAAGCACGACAGCTTCCTGGGCGGAGTTGTCTAGGAGTAGCGAGGTGGCATGAGCCCAGTGATGCTGCACTTGTATGGTGGCTACCTCATACTCTTCAGCAAGTTTCATCGCAACTTTCCTGCTGTTATACAATGGATGCAAATCAATGGCTATGGCATCTATGTCATCCATTTTAAAAAGCTTCATGAAGAATTTTATCGCATTTTCGAGATATAGCATGGTGTCATAATTTTTGGTATCGCCTATATATTGCGTTGAGTAAATTTTTCCATTTATGGATATCGCTGCAGATGAATTTTCTTCAGCTCCAACAGCAATAACTTTTTTGTTATGGGGAGAAGGAAAAAAAGAGGGAATAAATCCTCTTGATTTTCTTATGAAAAATTTCCTCCCTTTCCATATTTTTAAAACGCTGTCATCTATTCTATTCACAATCTTTCTGTTATGGAGAAGATAATAATCTGCATTCAAATCAAATGCTTTTTCATTTTCAATTACCATTGGCTGTCCTTGCGGATTGGCGGAAGTCATCAACAATGCATCTTTTTTCATGTAATGAAATAATATATGATGAAGAGCGGAATATGGCAGATAAATGCCAATGTTGGGCAAGCCTGGAGAAGCAATTTCCAAAGCATTGTTTTTTTTACGCAGCAATACGATCGGACGTGCTTTTGATAACAAAATTTTTCTTTCTTCTTCGCCTATATAAGCATATTTTTCAGCTGTTTTTATGTCTCTCACCATTATTGCAAATGGCTTCTGCTCCCTTCCATACCATTTTCTGAACTCGTTAATTTTATCTATGCTGCAAACGAGATGCATTCCTCCCCATGATTTTATCACACCAAAATAGCCATTGTCCATATATTCTGCAAATCTTTTTATTGCCTCATTTTTTACAGCAATGACATTTCCTTCTTTACCATACAGGATATAGTAAGGACCACATTTTGGACATGAAATCGTTTGGGCATGATAACGCCTGTTCATGACATCTTTATATTCATTCATGCATTCATTACACATTTTGAATTCATCCATGGAAGTATTTTCTCTATCATAAGGCAAATCCTTTATCAGGCTGAATCTTGCCCCACATATTGTGCAATTAGTGAAGGGATAGAGATAACGCCTGTTATTTTTATCAAAAATTTCTTTAAGGCATGAGTCACATATTGCGGTATCGACAGGAATGGCAAACTCTCTATGTCCATCCTTGCTTTCTATTATCTTAAAATCTTTGTATGCTACATCACATGGCTGAACAATTATTTCATCTATTCTGGCAACATTCGGCAATCTTTTTTTAACCTCCTCTATAAATTTCTTTTCATCTCCATCTATTACAACCTCAACTTCTCCTCCTTTATTCAAAACATATCCATGCAATCCAAGCTCCTTTGCAATTCTATACACCAGGGGACGAAAACCAACGCCTTGGACGACGCCTCTAAAAATTATTTTCATTATTTTCTTCCAAGTTTTTGCTTAGCCAATTCGCGAAGCTTGAACTTCTGTATTTTTCCACTCGCCGTCATGGGCCATTCATTTACGAAGAAAATATATTTTGGAATTTTATATCTGGCAATGTTTTCCCTGCAATATTCTTTTATTTCCTCCTCGCTTGCTTCCATCCCCTCCTTAAGCTGTATGAAAGCTGCGACCTCTTCTCCATACTCACTATGTGGCACTCCCACAACTTGAACCTCTTTTATCTTTGGATGCGTGTACAGGAACTCTTCTATCTCTCGAGGATAAACATTCTCGCCGCCCCTTATTATCATATCATCCACCCTTCCAAGAATGCGAACATATCCTTCTTCATCCATTGTTGCCAAATCCTTTGTATGCAGCCATCCATTCTCTATTGCTTTTGCTGTTGCTTCTGGCATTTTATAGTAGCCTTTCATTATATTGTAGCCTCTCGCCACCAGCTCGCCTGGCGTGTTTGGCGGCTGCTCTTTCAATGTGCCTGGCTCAACAATTTTTACATCCACATAAGGCAAAGCCTTTCCCACAGTTTCAACTCTCTTGTTTATGTCATCATCCCTTTTTGTCATGGTTATTACTGGCGAGGCTTCTGTTAAGCCATAAGCTATGGTGATTTCTTTTGCATGCATTTCATTCATAACACGCCTCATAACCTCGATGGGGCATGGCGCCCCAGCCATGATGCCAGTTCGCAATGATGACATATCATATTTATGGAAATCAGGATGATTTAGCTCGCGAACAAACATTGTTGGCACTCCCTGAATGACGGTGCATTTTTCTTTATCGATAGCTTTCAGCACTTCGCCAGCATCAAATATTTTTATTGGAACCATCGTTGCCCCATAAATAACGCAGTTCAGCGTTGATAAAACGCAGCCGAAGCAATGGAAGAATGGCACAGGAATACACATCCTGTCCTTGTTGCTAAGCCCAAGATATTGTCCAACCCAGTATGCATTGTTAACGATGTTATAGTGAGTGAGCATCACTCCTTTTGGAAAGCCTGTTGTGCCAGATGTGTATTGCATGTTTACAACATCATGGCAATCCAGCATTGCTTCAATTTTTTTCAATTCCTCATCGTCAACATCTTTTCCCATTTCCACAACATCATCGAAATTGAGCAAGCCTTCATGCTTTTCTTTTCCAATATATATGGCTTTTTCAAACATTGGAAAGCCAGACGGCTTTTTTCCTTCTTTTATTTCAGGCATTACTTTATAGAGCGTGTCAATATAGCTCACATCTTTGAATTTATCTACGAGAAATAAAAAGCGGGTATCAGATTGCTTCAATAAATACTCGAGTTCCTTGGCCTTATAATATGTATTGACCGTCACCAAAACAGCCCCCATCTTGGCGGTTGCAAATTGCAATATAACCCATTCTGGCACATTATATGCCCATACAGCAACATGATCTCCTTTTTTCGCTCCAAGTTTTATCAATCCTTTTGCTACCGTATCCACTATTTCTTTAAATTGCTTGTATGTATAGCGTGGTCCATCCAGATAGACCAACGCTTCATTATCAGGATATTTGGCAGCAGTCTCATCCAATACCTGTCCCAATGTCTTTTCAATCATGATGGTAATAGGTTTTTTATTAAAAATAGTTGTGGAGATAAGGTAAACAACGCCTTCTCATCCAACAAATTTATAAGTGTAAATATACTTCATACCAAATGAATGGCTATGATGCTTTGAGTGTAGAGAAAAAATGGCAACAGAAATGGAAAGAAATGGGGATATATAGATTCGAGAAAGGCAAAGAGCCTGTTTATTCCATTGATAACCCCCCTCGCTATGCTTCGGGCGCCCTGCATATTGGGCATGCCGTCCATTATACGCATATCGATTTTGTTGCCCGTTACAAAAGAATGCGAGGCTACAATGTTTTCTTTCCTCTTTGCTTTGATGTGAATGGCATACCCATAGAAGAGCGAGTCGAGAGAAAGCTTGGGGTAACAAGAAAAGACATAGACAGGCATGAATTCATAAAGCTATGCAAGGAATTTGCAGATGAAAATATAGGGGAAATGATACGCCAGTTTGAAATGCTTGGCGAATCAATGGATGATAGCATTTATTACCGCACAGATGCTGACTATTATCGCCGTCTCACCCAGATTTCATTTATAGAATTGTATAAAAAAGGTCTCATTTATAAAGGAAAGTTCCCTGTTAATTGGTGTCCTCGCTGCATGACTGCAATGGCAGATGCAGAGATAGAACATGTTAATAGAAAGACATGGCTTAATACCCTCAAATTTTATTTTGTTGATTATACGCCACCATATGAAATGAAAGGTGTGGGGAAAGACGAGCGTGGATGGTATGTGGAGATAGCCACAACTCGCCCTGAGTTGCTGGCTACATGTCAGATGGCAGCGATAAATCCAGATGATGAACGTGCCCCATATCTTGCTGGAAAGAAAATAAGGGCTCCGATATATGGCCAGGCTTTGGAGATCGTCGAAGACGAAAAAGTTGATCCAGAGTTTGGAACAGGCATCGTTATGATTTGTACCATAGGTGATAAAGATGATTTGGAATGGGCGATGAAGTATGGCTTGGAACTTAAAATTTGCATAAATGAGGATGGCACTCTTAACAGCTTGGCTGGAAAATATGCAGGGATGAAAATAGAAGAAGCAAAGAAAGCAATAATAGAGGATTTAAAAAAAGATGGCTACTTAATAAAGCAGGAGGAGCTGGAGCAGAGCGTCGGCGTGTGCTGGCGCTGCAAGACGCCAATAGAGTTTATACAAACTGAGCAGTGGTTTTTGAAGATTTTGCCTTTTAAGGAAGAAGTTCTCAAAGCCGCCAATAGAATGAAATGGTATCCAGAGCATATGAAAAAGAGGCTTGAGGAATGGGTGGAATCGCTGAAATGGGATTGGGTTATATCTCGGCAGCGATATTTTGCTACGCCTTTGCCATTGTGGGAATGTGAAAACGGTCATGTTGTTCTGGCGGAAGAAAAGCAATGCTATGTTGATCCAACTATGGATGAACCTCCTGTTGAAAGATGTCCGGTTTGCGGGGCTAAGCTAAAAGGAAGTGAGGACGTTTTCGATACCTGGATGGATTCTTCAATAAGCCCATTGTACAACACTTTCTGGAAGCGTGACAATGAGTTATTCAAAAAACTGTATCCAATGTCTTTAAGACCGCAAGCTCATGACATAATAAGGACATGGGCATTCTATACAATTTTGCGGGGTGTGTTGCTTACTGGAAAGGAGCCATTTAGGGAAGTTATGATAGATGGCTTCATTCTCGCTCCAGATGGAAAACCAATGCATACCTCGCTTGGCAATGTCATCGATCCCATAGAAATAATGAGGGAGCATGGCGCAGACGCATTGCGCTATTACGCTGCTGGCTGCAAACTTGGAGAAGACAATCCATTCCGTTTTCAGGATCTGGTGAGAGGAAAAAGACTCATGAACAAAATATGGAATATTGAAAAATTCATTGGAAATGCAGTGGAAGCAAAGCCATCTCCGCCGAGAGAGCTCAACATCATTGATAAATGGATCCTGAGTTTGTATAGCAAGGTTGTTGAAGAAGCAACGCAACACATGGATTCCTTTGAATTTTCGGATGCAATGAAGAAAATAGAATATTTTATATGGCATGAACTTGCAGACCATTACATAGAGATGGTGAAGTATAGAGTATATGGAAAGAAAGATGAATCCGCCATATATACTCTATATGAAATTGGTCTTGGAATAGCAAAACTTATTGCTCCATTCCTGCCATTCATAGCTGAGGAAATATATGATGTACATTTCAAGAGATTTGAGGGTGAGAAAAGCATCCATGCCTCAAAATGGCCTGAACCATTGTTAATAGATGAAAAAGCTGTTGAGGCTGGAGAGAGAGCGAAGAAGGTTATAGCAAAGTTAAGAGAATGGAAGAATAAAAATGGTATTGCTTTGAACTCACCAATCAAAAAAGTGAAAATATCTGGAATTGGCGAGGAGGCAAAGGAAACAATAAAGGAGACGATGAAGATAGAAGAGCTTGAAATAGGAGGATTTGAGGTTGAATATGAAAGCATAGCAGAGCCATTGTACAATAAAATAGGGCCAGCATTCAAGGAAAAGAGCAAAACAATAGTGGAAGAAATAAAAAAGAATCCCGAGGAGATTGCAAATGAAATCGAGGAAAAAGGATACGCCTTGATAGGAGATGAAATAAAACTGGACAGGGAATTTGTTAGAATAGTCAGAAAACCAAAAGGAAAAAGTTTAATCGAGGTTGATGATATAGCAATATTGATAGAATGAAGAGGGAAACGAAGTATAAGTTGCTTGCCATACTGATAATACTGCTCATGATTGGGTCAGGCTTCGTAGTTATATTTTATCACACATAGTTAGATTGCTATAACAATGTAGGCAATGAGTGTGGAAATTGAAATTGATATTAAATTTACATCGTTATTCGTAAGCAATGTATCGCTCGAAACAATATTCCCTTTTCCTTTGCCCTGAAAGGTTGCTCCGAGAACGGAATCAATCTGGCATCCAAGCATTCCTATGATAACGACTCCTAAAGCATACGATGGCTCTAAATGGAGCAATGGAATGGAAAATATTGCTATAATAAGAGAGCCAATCAAAGCCCATACCTCGCCGTATAGCGAGATGGCGCCATTGGTGCCAGGCGGCGCTCTCTTAAAATTTGTTATGAAATAGGCTTTATCCGATAAAACACCCAGCTCTGATGCAAGAGTGTCTGCTAAGGCAACTGCAATGGCAGATGCATATAAAAATGAGAAATCGTTTTCTATGGAAAATATGGCAACTATCGTTGGAACGATTCCATTTGCTATGACATTCATTGTTTTTCTTCTCGCCTTTTCCTGCAACCTCCTTTTCTTAAAATTCACTTTATATCCAGTTGCAACTGTGCCAGTTATGAAAAAAACCAAAAGGAGAAGGAACCATGATATTCCCTGGAGAAATATTATTATCGCCCCTATGAATGTTGCAAATAAAGTGCCTCCAATATCCAGAGCTTTATATTTGTATACAATGGCGGCGAAAGCTATGCATATCGCTGCCTTTATTGCTAAATCTATCATCATCCTTTTACAACACCCAATGGAACCATTTTTGCTACTTTCGTTGTCAATCCAGCGCCATGCATGACATCAACAACATCTCCAACATTCTTGTATGCATCCGGACTTTCCTCCGCCATCACTGTCCAGCTTGCTGGATGAACATATATACCACGCTTTTCAAGAATTTTTGCTATTTCTCGGCCATTCCATCTTCTCTTTGCTTCATTCCTGGACATAACACGACCAGCTCCATGGCAACTTGATGCAAATGCTTCATCAGCTTCATTCCTTGCTCTTAAAATAAAGCTCGCTGTCCCCATATCGCCAGGTATCAATACAGGCTGTCCAATGTGGCGATACTTCATTGGAATCTCGCTTCTATTTGGACCAAATGCTCTTGTAGCTCCTTTTCTATGAACATATAGCTTCATTTTTTTGCCATCAACAACATGTTCTTCCATCTTGGCTATGTTATGGCATACGTCATACACAATATGCATGCCCAAATCCTCAGCATCTTCATGCAAAACATGCTCAAAAGACTGGCGAACCCAGTGCACAATAAGCTGGCGATTCGTCCAGGCGAAGTTGGCGGCTGCTGCCATGGCTTTGAAGTATCTTTCTCCTTCTTTGCTTTTTACTGGGGCACATGCAAGCTGGCGATCTGGAAGCCATATGTTGTATTTTTTTGTAGCCTGTTCTAGGACGCGGAGATAATCACTGCATACTTGATGGCCCAAGCCGCGAGAGCCAGTATGTATCATTACTGTAATCTGATTTTTTTCAAGCCCATAAACTTTGGCTGCTTCCTCATCATATATTTCAACCACTCTCTGTATTTCCAGAAAATGATTTCCAGCCCCAAGAGAGCCAACCTGCTCCTTTCCGCGCATCTTTGCCTTTTCTGAAACAAGGGTTGAGTCAGCAATTTCCATGCATCCTTTTTCCTCGAGATATTCCAGGTCTTCATTCCATCCATAGCCCTGCTCAACAGCCCATCTTGCGCCATTGTCTAACACGCTATTAATTTCCTGCATGGAAAGGCGAATTCTGGCTTTGCTTCCAACTCCAGAAGGAACGTTCTTGAAAAGCTCATCAACAAGCTGTTTTATTGTCTCCTTATTCAAATCGCCTATATGCAAATTCGTCCTTACAAGGCGGACGCCGCAATTTATATCGAAGCCTACTCCGCCAGGTGATATCACACCTTCCTCTTCATCGAATGCGGCGACGCCCCCTATAGGAAAGCCATATCCCCAGTGTATGTCGGGCATTGCAAATGCTTTTCCAACTATGCCAGGCATTGTAGCCACATTTGCAGCCTGCTCTGGAGCGTTATCTTTTTTTATTGATGGAAGCATTTTCTCGCTCGCATATATCAAAGCTGGCACTCTCATCTTCAAATTGCCATTGATTCCCTTGTAGCTCTTTGGAATCATGTAGCGGTATTCTCCAACTTTTTCCAATGGTCCATCCCACATTTTCTCACCCTATATATCAAATAGACAGCGAACTACATAACCTTTTTTATCCTTTTTTACTTCAAGCATATGATACGTTACAGCTTTAATTTCCATTCCATAGCCATGTTTTTTAACATCATATTCCTCTCCATATGCTCTGCCTGTGAGCTTTTCCTTTCCGATTTTAACATCAAATTCTCCAAATACCAGATGCTCAACGTCATGAATGTATAACAATTCAGAAAGCCAGTCCACGAGCAACTGCTCTTCATCCATGTCGAATGGCACTTCTATCTCTTTCATAACCTTGCTCTCTATTTTGCCACCTCCTGTCATTATGGAAAACATTCCTTTGGCGGCATTTTCAAAAGCTTCCTCAAGTGTTTTTCCATATGCTTCTATTCCAATGTCGGCAGTATGCTCGATTATTTTAAACATTCTCTAAATTAAAAGGAAAGGATATAAAAAACTATGCCATGGATTGCGAAGAGTGATGAAACAGCTTTTCACAAAAATTTTTATTCACGATGGGCTTAAAAGAGACGAGAGAAAAATGGTAGAAATAAGAAGAATTAAAGCCAGAAGGTCTTTTATTCCCACATCAATTCCTGGAGCGAGTTATGTTATAAATCAGTATGTGGGCTGTCAGCATGCGTGCAAATATTGTTATGCCAGATTTGTGGGAAGATGGTATGGCTATGATGAATGGGGGAACTGGATCATTGTCAGAGAAAATATGGCTGAGATTGTAAAGGGTAAATATGTTGAAGGAAAGGTGTATATGAGCAGCGTTAGCGATGCTTATCAACCAATTGAAAAAAGGTTAGGGCTTACAAGAAATGTTCTACAAAATATGGATAAAAGCATTAAATTGGTGATTTTGACTAAATCCAATTTAGTTTTGAGAGATATTGACATCTTTAAAGAATTTAAAGACATAGAAGTGGGATTGACAATCAGTGGTTTTGAAGGAAATGTAAAAAGGAGCATTGAACCATTTTCTCCAAGCAACGAGAAAAGGATAAAGACTTTAATGGCCATTCATCAAAATGGTATAAAGAGCTATGCATTTATTTCTCCAATAATTCCTCATTTAACGGATGTGGAAAAATTAATAGATGAAACAAAAGATTTTACAGATTTTTACTGGTTTGAATTTTTAAATTTAAAAGCAAGCGGGAGCGAATTTAAAAGATGGTTGAAGCAGGCATATCCAGAAAGTTATGAAATCATTTCAGATAAAAGCAAATTTGAAGCATATATAAATGAAATTACAGAAATTATAAAAAATGCAAAGATTGAATTTCGTGGGATAGTTACACATTATAAATAAAATCATGAATTTTCATGATTCGAAAGAAGAAAGAGATAATGGCATCGAAAGTATTGAAAAATGGATAAATAAGCAGCCAAGAAAAATATTTTATATGCCATATATATTCATTGCAAGGTGATTCCTTGGGAAATGTGAAGCCAGCATACATAAAGAAGTTAGCATTGCAATTGATAGAGAGATTTCCAGATAAATTTACAGATGATTTTGAAGAAAATAAAAGGCTAGTGGAAAAGCTTACAACAATAGAAACAAAAAATATGCGCAACCGTATTGCTGGCTATATTGCTCGTATAATGGAGGATAGAAAAAGTAAAAATGAAACTTGATGAAGCCCTCGAGGCTTTGAGAAAGGGCGAATTTGTGCTGATTTACGATGCAGATGGCAGGGAGGAAGAAACAGATTTTTTCATGGCAGCCCAGTTTGTCACGCACGACGCCATCCACCAGATGAGGCGGGACGGCGGCGGCCTCATTTTTATGGCCATAGCCCATGAAATCGCCTCCAAACTCGGTTTACCATATCTTGCAGATGTGATATATAAATGCGGGCATAAATGGCATGTTTTTAAGGAGCTAATCCCCAATGACATACCATATGATACAAGATCATCTTTTTCATTGCCTTTAAATCATCGCCGCACTTTTACTGGCATAAGCGATAGGGATAGAGCTTTAACAATCTCAAAGTTTGCAGAGCTTGCTGAAAGAATAGGAAGCGTAGATGAAATAAAGGCTCAGGCTTTATTTGGAAGTGAGTTTCGTAGTCCAGGACATGTAGCAACTTGTATTGCTTCAAAAGGCTTATTGAATGAACGCCAGGGCCATACAGAGCTTGCTGTAGCCATGGCAAAGATGGCTGGGCTTACGCCAGTTATGGCGGGCTGCGAGATGCTCGGGATAGAGAAAAGTTTGTCCAAGAGTGATGCCATAAAATATGCGGAAGAACATGGCTTAATATGGCTGGAAGGAAAAGATATTATTGAAGCATGGAGAAAATGGCAAGAGTGATGGCTACTGGCGTATTTGATATAATCCATCTTGGTCACATTTATTATTTGCAGGAAGCAAAAAAATATGGAGATGAGTTGATTGTGGTTGTTGCAAATGATGAAACCGTGAGGAAAAGAAAGCATGAGCCAATAATGCCCGCCGAGGAACGTCGAAAAATCATCGAAGCGTTAAAGCCAGTCGATAAGGCTGTTGTTGGATATGCTGACGACTATCTTCGTATTGTGGAGGAAATAAAGCCTGACATCATCGCCTTGGGCTATGACCAGCATTTTGAAGGATTGGAAGAGGAATTGAGGAAGCGTGGTATAAAGGCGAGAGTGGTTAGATGCGGAAAATATGAAGACAGCGATTTGAATAAAACCCGCAAAATCATAGAGAAAATTAGAAGTATGAGCAACTTATATAAGCAGGATGAAAAAAATAGGCATAGCTGACACAACTTTTGCAAGATATGATATGGCTAAAGCTGCCATAGATGAAATAAAAAAGAATGCTGCAGATGTTGTTATAGAACGCTATACTGTGCCAGGCATAAAAGATTTGCCTGTTGCTGCAAAAAAATTGCTGGAAGAAAGGAAATGTGATATTGTTATGGCTTTTGGAATGCCGGGCAGGATGCCAATAGACAAACAATGTGCTCATGAAGCATCTCTTGGCCTAATAGCTGTTCAATTACTTACAAACAAGCACATCATCGAGGTTTTTGTTCATGAAGACGAGGCAAAAGATGAAAAGGAGTTAAAATGGCTCGCTGAAAGGAGGGCGAGAGAGCATGCTTTAAATGCCATTGCCTTACTTTTCAATCCGGAAAAGCTTACAAAGCAGGCTGGCACAGGGCAACGCCAGGGTTTTGAGGATGCGGGGCCTTTAAAATAAAATTAGGGAAAAAGGGTGGCAGAAATCACATATAGCCCCAAAAACTCGTTCCAAAATGTATCCTCTGGGAAATCCAAACCATATGATGTCTCTCCATACATTATTGTTACACCATTCATAAAAATATCTGGAAAATAAATTGATAGACCGTAAGCATTTGGTTCCCATCGGGAATGATAGTTGGCAATAATGGTTTCATTGAGTATTTGAATTATTTTTTCAACATCATTTTTTATCTTTTCTTTCATCCCTATCTCCAGAAGATTTTTACAAAAATCATAGAAATCATAGAGTTGGTAGGAGTTGGCGGAGCTTTTTCCAAAATAAGTAGTTTCACCATATGCTTCTCTGACTTTTTGATAACTGGAAAACCATCTAATGGTTAAATCTTTGGCCAGCTTGCTCACTGCTTTAGCTAGCTCTTCCATCTTATCTGTACTTACAGCACTCAATGTAACGAATTCCCAACCAAATGCCCATGAATTATCCATGTATTTTATTATTTCTTTTCCCACTTCTTTACTATCCATATAATTGTAATCATGATTCAATATTTCGCAAAGAGGAGAAAATAATCCAACTTTAAATCCATTTAATTCCTCACTGGCTATATAAATCTCGGTAACATCTCTTACCTCATAAGCACATTCAATGGTTGCCATAAGACATGCTCCACTAAACATTAAAATATCTACACCACCTGCATCTTGCAATGCCTTTCTTAGCTCTTCCATTGTAAGAAAATCGTCTCCATTGCTTTTATCCCAACAACTTCCAAACCATCCTCCTCCATGATTATATATTTCTAATATATATCTATCTGTTTTATACCTTTGTTTGCAATACCTTATAAATTCATATAATGTTGTAGGATCTCCCATATCTATTTCTCCCATATCTTTCAATAATTTTTTATGATGATAAGTATCAACATACCACATTTTTGCTCCTTGTCCATATGTATCCTGTAATATAACAACATTTAACCCTTTGCCAGAATATGTTTCAACTAAATAATCATCAAAAGGATCATATAATTGAGGATAATCTGCATCATCATATATCATAAGAGTCCATTTCTGCCTTTCTTTCTCATGATATTCTGTTTTTATTCCATAGGTTTTAAAACAGAAATCCCAAGGGGGATTATCATGAGAGGCAAATAATCTCCAATAATAATAATTTCCTGTTTTTTTATATCCCCTATATTCGTCTCCGTAGGGGTATGCATCACTGCTCCCCCATACAATATACCAACTTTTACCATTCTCCCAATCATCTACTGTATCTTTTAGCACAATATAATATGTCTCATTTGGTATTACGTTAATATCATCGAAATCAAACTCTATCCATTTTGGATATGGAGGGATCTCATTTGGCTTCTTTATTACCGTTGCCAAATCCTCTCCATATAAATATTTTCTAATAGAAAGAATCAATTCCCCTTCTGCCTGATGTTGAGTTATAATAAGCTGTACCCTTGTCAAAATAGGCATAGTGGGTCTGAATGATTGAGCAACCATATATTTTTTAGCCACTATATTTGCTGCCCCTTCTCTTTTTGTTTGTTCTTGGTCAAGTTCATCATTTCCATTACTGCAATTGCTTATGCTTATAATACTCTCATTTGATATAGGATACATAACATAATCATCTAGTACGTTATAGCAATCCAACACATCATTTACAATTTGCTCTGTATCTTTCATTGTTTTATGTGGGGCTGTTGAAATCGGAGGAATCAAGAGTATGGCAACAATAAAAAAGGTGGTTATTCCCCTCAATAACCCCCCTTTCATTTTTCTACCTCCAAAAGAAGAATACATTAGTGGTATAAATTTTTTCTTGCCAAGGAATAATTGAGGATGACAGAATGAAGAGTTTTATTTGCCATATTTTTCTCAACTGAAGCCAAAACCATGCTTTGTGGGCAGACCTGCTTCTTTCCATGCGGTAATTCCGCCTATCATGTTATACAATTTGCCATTAAAATTTGGGGCAATTATTTTTGCTGCAATATAGCTACGATGGCTCGTCCTGCAATATAAAATAACCTCTTTTCCATCAAATATTTTATTGAACAATGCTGCAAAAAATGGTATTTCTATCAGTTGCAATGGATAAATGCGAGGAAAATCATATGAATGTGGTGTTGCTATCCTTTCATTGAGGTATTCGCCAAATGTCCTGACATCTACGGGGATTTGCATGCCATCACTTTCATTTTGAAGCATCTCCCATGCCTGCATGGCTGTTATATTTATGATCTCACTCCCTCCACTTTCTCCTGTAACATTTGCAACAACCTTGCTGCCATCATTACTCCAAAGTGGTTGTGCCGCAACAACTAGAAAAGCCACTATGACAACTGCCTTTTTCATGATGATAATATTTGCAACATATTTATAATTTTGGCAACACCGAAATTTTTTCAATCCAATGGCAAGAGCCACAATACTCATATATCTTTTCATCTTTCAAATCATGGCATACGAAATATTTGAAATAAAAAAGGAAGATGAGAGCATAATTGAAGAAGTAAAGAAAGATGATTTGGTCATGCGTCAGAGCATATGGACGAGAGATGCAAAATCACTGGGCAAAGAAGGCAACTCCATTTTTTTAAAAATCGAAGGGAGCGAGGAAGCATTGAAAAAAGCGGAGCAATTGCTGGGCGAGAAAGCAAGAAAGCTTGAAGGCGAGGAAAAAGAAGAAATAAACAAAAAATTTGTAGGCGACGAGGAGGCAGCAAGCGAGGGTATGGGCTTTATATTTGGTTAGACCTCATCGAACAAAAATGGTTGCAAGGCTTTCATCTTTTCACTCCATTCCTCTTTTTCTGGATATAGTATTCGAAGTGTGGCTGCAACGCTGCTGAGCAATGAATTTCCATCTTGGGGTGTGAAACAAAAGCCGAAGACTTCGTTATCATTCCTTACCCTTATCGTTGGAACAACAACAACTGTTTGATTCAAAATCCTGCCATAGTGGCCGTGGTCTCTTCCAAAAGAGAAGACAAGACTTGAAAGCTTTTTGTATGTTATTGCCACCCTCGGATTGCTCTTGAATCTTTCAAGTACTTCTTCTTCATCGGTCTTGCCTTTGACTTTTATATCGAACCATATTGAATGCATGTATTGCGTATTTATTTTAAGCGAGGAGGAATAAACATCTAAATCGTAGCCAAGTGTGTTGTAAAGATGCCATACATCCCTTGCATGATGCGTCCCAAATTTTTTATCCTTATGCTCATCCACATATGGGGCTGGAATAAAATCGCTTTCCTGCGAGATATCTGTGGCTCTTCTTATGCAAACAAACCTTCCTGAGACAAAATCATTTTTTTCTCCATTTAAAAATCCAACGCTTTTTATTGCAACAGCAATGTTATGTGTGTTGCAACTCATAATGTGGATATACTTGTCTTCTTTTGTTATTGCATTATCATTTATGCCCAGCGCGTAAGGTTTTCCAAATCCAAATTCTGAGCCTTGAGCAAGAAATCCTTTTACCCTGTCTTCATATTTTTTGTAATATCTTTCCTTGTTCTGCAACCCAATCTTTTTGGGTGTGCAATCTATAACAACGCTTGCTCTCGCTATAGCTTCTTCAGCCTCATACATTGGCTCTATTCCCAGCTCTCTAAATCCCTGCATCTTTTCCTTTACAACAGCAATGTTTGCTCCTCTGCCTATCAATCCCTTAACTTTTGCTCTGTCTGTCAAAACAGGACTGTGCTTATAGAACGTCACCTCATCGATGCCAAACTCATTTTTCAAGTCAGCAAGCAAACCAATCAATGGCTCTCCTATTGTGCCAGTTCCAACAACATGGACTATATTCATGGAAAAGTAATGGCTAACCTCTTTTAAATTTTATCAATGCCTCCACAACAGGCAGGCTTTTACTCATCAAAAATCTCTCTAGCGAGCCGCCGCCAGTCGAAACATAACTGAATTTTTCAGCAAGGCGAAGCTTATTTATCGCCGCCACCGTGTGCCCGCCGCCCGCTATGGAGAATGCTCCACTTCCAGCTATGGCTTCCAGTATTTCCCTTGTTCCTCTTGCAAATCTTTCCTCCTCAAACACTCCCATCGGTCCGGATATGAGTATTGAGGCAGCATTCTTTATCTCTTCTTTGAAAATATCTATTGTTTTGCTTCCTATATCCTTGCCAGGTTTTCTTGCTTCTCCAACATCAAGCTCACCATTTTCATAGACCATATCAACAGGAAGGATTATCCTGTCCCCATATTTTTCCATTATTTCTTTTATCTCTCCATCTGCTTCGAAATCAATTTTTTTCATTGCTCCAAGAAAAGCATTTGCAGGCATTCCGCCGAGCAATATTTTATCGGCTATGCCTTTCTCGAGCAAATTTTTTATCACCTCTATGGAATTCTCATATTTTCCTCCACCAAATATGAATATGCGAGGCCGCTCTGCAGATTTCATCATTTTATCAAGATTTTTTAATTCCGCTTCCATCAAACGACCGGCAAAAGATGGCAAAACAGGGATAAATCCAACCATCGAACAATGGCTTCTGTGAGCTGCTGCGAAAGCATCATTGATGAAAGCACTGGCATGTTTAGAAAGCTTTTTCACCATCTCTGCCCTTGCATGTTCCTCTGGCGGTAGTTTCTTCATTTCCTCCTCGCATTTTCTAACATTGTCAAGCAATATGACCTCACCATTTCCTGCTTTCTTAATTTCTTCAATGGCTTTGCTTCCATATACATCATCCACAAATTTTACATCTCTGTTCATCAATCTGGCAAGCTCTTTCGCATGTCTTTCAAGGCTGGTAAAATCCCATTTTCCTGGCCTCCCCTGATGAGCCAAAATAATAACCTTTGCATTTTTTTTAACAAGTTCCTGTATCGTTGGAATGCATCGCCTTATGCGCCAGTTATCCATTATCTCTAGCGTTGAAGGATCGAGAGGCGAGTTTATATCGACTCTCAAAATAACACTTTTATTTCCAAAATCGAATTCATCCATTGTTGGAATCATGATTGGAGATGCGAAATCGAAATATATAATTTAGCCAACAACATCTATTGCGTATAGGTTGTTCGTTGCTATACTCCATTCATATACTCTTTCGTTGTTGCTCTCTCCTGTGGCATAACCTCCAACCGGAAGGCAGCCAAGATAAAAGGAAGAAAGCATGTCTGCAACGATCCAGTAGCCAAGCTTGTCTTCAAACAGAGCATAGCTGAGCTTTGCATGATAATATGAATCTATGCTATCGAGAATGCCCAGATCTTTGCCAATATATATGGCGGCGAATGCATGGTTATCTGTCATATATATGCGGGCTGTGCCGCCTTTCGCCATCGTCATGGCTGCCATTGTCATTGCGAATTCTTCACAATCGCCGCCGTTTAGCAATGCCACCGAAGGGCTATTCCATATGTCCTTGTCATCGCTATCATTAACATACTTCATGTTGTCTTTGATGTAATCGAATATTGCACATACCTTTGCAATGTTATAGCCATATCCATAACCGCTTGAAGCAATGTTTGCTCTTTGCTTCACTATATTATCGCAGGGATCAACGAGCTTCTTTATTTTATCGAAATAAACATAATAGTTTTTATGGAATTTGTAATTAGTTGCCTCGCTATATTCATCGATGCTTATCTCATATTCCTGCGTGTATTTGCATCCATAGTCATACCATTTTCTTGAGGCAGCCATGAAATACACACCTATTCTGTATCGATACTCTCCAGGAGAAGAAACTTTGAATGAAGCAATGAAGCTTTTCTTCTCTCCTACGCCAATTTCCTTTCCTTCTTTTCCATCCCATTGCTTAAATGTATTTCCATCTATCTCTATTGCTATATTGTAAATGAATAGCTTTGTATTGCCATTGTTTTTTATCGCTATTTCCAGAGCATTCCAGTAATTTGGATACAAATTGCGTGGTATCGTCACATTCAACTCATAGCTATAGCCAGGCGGAATTATAGCAGCATCTTTTGGCTTCTCCTGCCATTCAACATGATATGGTGTTGGAGCTACAACATCGTTTTCATCAAATCCATGTCTGTATGGCGTTGTCAGGCAGCCAGCCATGAATATTGCCAGGAGAATCAGGAATTTAGCTTTCATATATCTCACAATTCACGCAATTTGGCGCCCTCTCACCTTTCAATGCTGCGAGAACATTTTCAGCCACCATTTCTGCCATCTTTGTCCTTGTTTCAAGGGATGCAGAGCCAATATGAGGCGTGATAACGACATTCTTCAGCTTTTTCAATCCGTCATGAACGTGAGGCTCATTCTCGAAAACATCGAGGGCGGCGCCCGCGATGATGCCTTCCTTCAATGCTCTGTACAAAGCTTCCTCGTCAACGCACTTTCCTCTTGCAGTATTTATTAAATATGCTGTTCGCTTCATTTTATTCAATTCCTCCCATCCAATCATATGATATGTTTCCTTCGTTAATGGAACATGCAATGAAATGAAGTCTGCTTGGCGAAGCAATTCATCGAAGCCAACATATTTTGCATTGCATTCTTTTTCAATTTCCTCGTTTCTATGCCTGCTGTAATATATTACACGCATGTTGAAGCCAATGGCTCGTCTTGCGACAGCTCTTCCTATGCGACCTGCTCCTATTATTCCAAGAGTCTTGCCATGTATGTCGCCGCCAAGCATTAGCAGAGGGGCCCATCCCTTGAATTTTCCCTGCCTCATGAATTCATCACCCTCGCATATACGCCTTGCTATAGAAAGCATCAAAGCCCATGTTAAATCAGCCACTGTCTCTGTAAGCACACCTGGAGTGTTTGTTACAACTATGCCTTTCTTTGTTGCATATTCCACATCTATGTTGTCATAGCCGACAGCATAATTCGCTATTATTTTTAATGAAGGCGAGGCATCGATAACTTCTTTGTCTATTGGGTCAGTGAGCAGACATATCAACGCATCTTTTCCTTTTACGCCAGCAATAATTTCTTCCTTGCTTGGAGGGGCATCACCTTCATATATTTCCAGATCATGTTCTTTCTCAAGCATTTTTATGGCTATGTCAGGAAGGCGTCGACTCATAAATATCGATGCCATGTTGTTATATCATTGCCTTTTATATAAAAAATGGTGCAATTGTGAAATACCTTGTGTTTTGCTTTTTCATTACAGCAGTCCATACAATATTATTGCTATAATCATAACAATTATGGCTGGAGGAACAATGATTCTATAGAACTTTCCAAAATTTGGCTCGAAGTAGTCATATGTTACCGCTATGCATAGATGCAATGGAGAAAGAAGGTAGCCGAAAAAGGAGGATATGAACATTATTATTACGAGATTTATATCCATGATGGAAGAGAACATTGGATAGAGTATTGCTATTGCCGCCATGTTATGAGCAGTCAGAATCCCAATAACAAATGAAACGATTGGTATTAAAATCAGGACGGGAAGGAAGGAAAGATATGATGATATATCAGAGGTTATTCCGGTTGCATTTATTATATTTTTGAAAAACATTATTCCAAAGATTGCCAGAGCAAGGCTCAAATCAATGCTTTTTTTAAATTCAATTTTTCCAGCCATTTTTGCAGCAACAGCCAGTCCAGCTGGAATGGCAATTAAATAGGAAATGTAGGTAGCAATTTCTCTCGAAAAATATTTTGCAAGCAGGATGGAAAGAGGAACTGCAATTGCAACTGGAAGGAAAATCGGAATCAAACCAATAAGGCTGCCGCTGCCGCCCTCCTTTGCCTTCCTTCCTCCGTATTTATAAACAAAGATGTAACCCATGGCAAAGCTTATGATGAAAAGAGGGATTTGATATAAAATCAGTGTATAAATATCGATGCCAGACAGTCCAGAGAGAACAATCAAAGTTGTGGAGAGGGGATAAACCATGAAGCCAATGTGGCGATACCATAGATTCACACTCATCTGCAATTCCCTATCCATTTTTAGAGCATCCCCCTGCCTTTTGACAATAGGGGCAGAAAGCAGGGCGCCGCCCGGCACAGGCAGCAAGCCGAGTATGGAGGGCATTGCAATGAGAATGCCACGAGGCGACAGCTTCCCCTCAAAAGCTTTTATTATTCCATGAATAAGCCCGCCTTTTTCAAGCAATGAGGCAAGCATCTTTATCAAAACAACGATTATCATCAGTGCTATCACTTTAAAATCTGTAATTGTTTGTAAAAAAACAGCTGGCATTTTCGAGGGAATTGAAAAAGACAAAAGCAATGCTCCTGTTATCATCGCCATCCCAAAATTCTTTTTGTTTGCTATAAGGAATACAATAATTGAAAAACTTGCTATAAACAAAAACAAAGCCATAACATTCATTTAATCATCCTTTTCTTCCCTCTTCCAAGCAGAACAACCCTTGAATCAGCTCTTTCATCCTCTATTTTATATCCAGTGAGCTCTGCTAAACGAGAGGCAAATTTCTTTATTTCATCATGACTTGGCATGTTTTCCATGGTTAGACGCTCCCTTGAATAGCCAACATATACATATCCTTTTGGCTCCACAAACCATGGCTCGGCTTTTTCAACGAGTTTCGCATACTCCTCTTCATATCCCAGATTCCATCCTTTGACGAGAGTGTGACGTATAACAGTTCTTGTATTCAATGAAGGAAGCAATTCAAGAGTTTTATTGATGCGTTCCCATCCATGCTTTATTAGGGGATTATTCAACTTTTGATATATTTCTTCATTTGGGGCTGTTATGCTTACATATAGCTGCGTTGGCAATGTATCCATTTTTTCCAAAACTTCCGGCATTGTCCCATTTGTCACAAGGAAAGTTGTCATTCCACGCTTATGGCATTCTTCAAAAAATTGATCCAAATAAGGGTATAAAGTTGGCTCTCCTATCAAAGAGCACGCAACATGTTTGGGTTGCAGAGCTTCTTCCCATTTTTTTATATCCACGCGGGCATCTCCCTTATATCCGCTCAGCAATCTCCTTTGAGCTTTTATACTCTCCTCACATATATAGCTTGGATCATCAGCCATATCCTTTGGAAATGCAGCGAGAGGAAAAGCCTGGTAGCGCCAGCAGTAAAGGCAGCGCTGATTGCAATGAAATGCCGTTGGCGTCATCTGAAGGCATCGATGGCTTTCTATTCCATAAAATGTATGTTTGTAGCATTGTCTTCCATAAAGCAAAGATTGGCGGAGCCAATGACAGGGCTTTACCGCTGAATGTTTCCCAACAATGGCATATCCCTGCTTTCGCAGAATCTTCTTTTCTTCTTCCAATTCCACGAGGTGTAAAATAATAAATATTTATATAATTACTCCTATATACGCATATGAGAGGAAGGCGACGGTGCAGACGATGGGTAGAGATACTCCCCCGCGTCACATCATTTTATCCCAATGTTACTCATGCAGGCATTGTCATCCTTAGAATTGAGGAGCTTGAAGCCATACGCCTCGTCGACTTCCTCGGCCTGACGCAGCAGGAGGCGGCGGCGCGCATGGGGGTGTCGCAGAAGACATTATGGAGTGATTTGAAGTCTGCGCGTTTCAAAATAGCCGATGCGATTATAAATGGTAAAGCAATACAGATAGAAGGCGGAAATTATGTATTGAGGCGATAAAAATGCAAAATATGGCGGAAAGAAGAAAAAAGTTAATGGAAGAGGAGAAAAAGGTAAAGGAAGCGATGGAGCATGTTAAGCATAAAATAGCTGTTTTCAGCGGTAAGGGGGGCGTAGGCAAAACAACTGTAGCTGTAAACCTTGCCTATGCCTTGTCGTTGAAAGGATATAAAACGGGCTTGCTCGATGCGGACATACATGGGCCAAATGTTCCTAAAATGCTTGGAATAGAAGATGCCCGTATTTATGGAGATGAAAATGGAATCCTCCCCATAGAAGTAAATGAAAATTTGCGAGTCATCTCGCTTGCTTTCATGCTTGAGAAGGATGTCCCAGTCATATGGCGTGGTCCTCTTAAGACAGCTGCAATCCGACAATTTCTGGCAGAAGTAAAATGGGGCGAGCTGGATTACCTCATTGCAGATCTGCCACCTGGAACAGGAGATGAAGTCTTGAGCATAGCTCAAATGATTCCTGGGGCGGAAGCTATAATAGTTACCACACCTCAGGACGTTGCATTGCTTGATAGTAGAAGAGCCGTCAATTTTGCCCGCAAACTTGGAATGAATGTGCTTGGCATCATAGAAAACATGAGCGGATTCCGTTGCCCGCATTGTGGAAAGGAAATAAATCTATTCAAAATTGGAGGAGGAGAAAGAGCAGCTAAAGAGCTTGGCATTGATTTTCTTGGAAGAATACCAATAGATGAAAAAATCGTTATAGATGGGGATGAAGGAAAGCCATTTGTGACAGAAGAAAATGAAGCAAGCAAAGCATTTATGGAGATAGTAAAAAAGATAGAGGAAAAAGCTTAGCTTTTCTCAACGCCTCCACATTTTGATATGTATACAATGCCAACAACGCATATTATTGCTATTATGATCACAGTTACTATTCCAATGGCTGCTGCAGTCCAGTCTTTATAGCCACTCTCCACATACTCCAGCAAGCTTCATTATTCCTATGATGGCATCTTTCCAGAGCAAGGCTATGATGAAGCCAAAAGCTCCAAAAATGTCGGGGGCGGGGTTTGAACCCGCGACCTCCTGATTTCCCAGCGAACCCTTGGGCTGCGCCTATGAGTCAGGCGCTCTCACCAGGCTGAGCCACCCCGACCTCCATTAATATAAAATTTTC
>JAGGXG010000144.1 GCA_021163175.1 Thermoplasmata archaeon | reverse complement strand
TATTCATCTGGAGCCATTTTTTTGATGAGCTTATTCACTTCTGTAATTATCTTAACGAATCTTTTTTGCATTTCATCTGCATCAAGCTTGAGTTCATTGATAAGGCGATCAACTTTGTTTATGAGCAATACAGGGCGGACACGCTCTCTCAAAGCCTGTCTTAGTACTGTCTCTGTCTGAGGCATCACTCCTTCGACTGCACAAACAACAACGATAGCTCCATCAACGGCACGCATGGCCCTTGTGACATCTCCTCCAAAATCAACATGGCCGGGGGTGTCGATCAGATTAATGAGGTATTCTTCCCCCTCATATTCATGAACCATCGAAGCTGCTGCTGCATTTATTGTGATACCACGAGCTTGTTCCTGTTCATCATAATCCAAAACGAGTTGTGTGCCAGCAAGCTCCTCGGATATCATGCCTGCGCCAGCCAATAAATTATCCGAAAAGGTTGTTTTTCCATGGTCTATGTGGGCTACCACGCCAATGTTTCTTATTCTTTCAGGCTTATACATCAATTCCTTCGCTTTCTTAATATTCTCTTCTTTCCTTCCCATCTCATCACCTTGCGCTCTGCGCTATTCTCTCGATTTCGAGTTTCTTATTTATTGCAAAGCTTGCCGTCTCATCGCGAGAGGCAGCTATGATTTCATCAGCCAGACACTCAGCTATGCTTTTCCTATTCTTCATTGTCTTTGACACAGCCCCCTTGCAAATGTTGCGCAGCGCAATATCAAGGCGGCGCAGCGGGGCGCTGTCAACAGCTTGAGGAACATATATGCCAGAGAGGAAGAGCCTTGTCGTTTCTTCGCGAGGTGCAGCATTTTCTATGGCTCTTACCAGCACTTGCAGTGGATTTTCTTTTGTTCGCTGCGCTATTATATCAAAAGATTGCCTTACAACTCTGATTGCCTTGCTTTTCTTTCCAGTATAGCGTTCTGTTCTCATCATGTTGTTAACCAAGCGTTCAATCAAGCTTAAATTGGCTTTCTTGAAACGCCTGTTCGCATGTCTTCCATGAGTATGTATCTTGTCCGCTCTAAGGTTCATGTAGGCTGCCAAGCCTCTGTCATTTATCACAATATTATCCACTTCATATTTGCCGAATAGCTTCATCATCTCACTGGCTTCTCAACTTTACCTTTAACCAACTCTTTCAGAGAAACGTTATTAACCTTAACAACTTTATATCTTACTCCTGGAATGTCTCCATATGAACGACCCATCCTGCCACCGATACCTTCTATAAGCACTTCATCATGCTCATCTATAAATGTTATAGCTTTATCTCCAGGAGCAAAAGCCGTAACAATCTTTCCATTCTTTATAAGCTGAACCTTAACGCATTTTCGTATAGCAGAGTTAGGCTGCCTTGCCTCCACACCCACTTTTTCAAGCACTATACCACGAGCTTGTGGCGCGCCTTCCAATGGATCGGTTTTCCTTTTCAAGTCTAATATTCTTCGCTTGTAGTAGCGATCATGCCATCTAAACTTTTGCCTATCTTGCTTAAGCTTCCGAGCTGCATACAATCCTCGACCCATGCTATTCGGAAATAACGTGCTGGTATATATATTTTGGGCTCGACTATGGTGCTGTTAACTTTAGCATTGCAGGAGGTGCTGCAATGCTAAAACAAAACGTTCATAGCCAGTGTCTATCTTTATTCCTCTGGAATAAAAAACAGGAGAGTTATTGGACAAACTTTGATGACTCCCTATCCAGTTATAATAGAAAATGTAAATGGAAAACCATAGATGAACATATCTTATTTCCCACCTTTATTGTTTCTATCAATCTTTCCACATAATTTCTTATTCCTCCAGAAACAATTTCATGATGAATACCATATTTTTCAATATCAGATACCATGGGGGCATCTATCTGTTATGGCAATGGAGGGTAGTTTTCCATACATCTTCCATGAAATTCATATGCTCCCTCAGTATACGAAAATGCAACTGGCCATAGCAACGTCTCTTAGAGACATTCTACATAGATAGAGAAACACACTGTAGAGAATTATTTCCACTGGAGTTCTTTCTCATAACGAAAAATTTCCTCAGTTAACATTTTTCCATGCCTGCGACAAAATTATAATGGAAAATAGAATAAACACATGGAATTGAAAAGCGTTGTTGCGTGTCCGCCTGCTCATGAATATTATAATGTCAGAAATGCAGATGAGCATAACATAAGAGAGGTTGCAACAAAAGAGGCAATAAAGCACATGAAATGCTCGTTAGATTGCTTAAGAAGGAATGCAAAGTTTATGAAATGGAAGAATTGCCAGCGCATCCGAACTCTGTTTTTGTGCGTGATACTGCGATAGTTACTCCTTGCGGATATATAAAGGGCGAGGATGAGATTGGAAAGCAGAAAGGGGAAGAAGAATGGATGGCATCATTTCTCCAATCTTTGGGCATGGAAAAATAGGAGAAATAAAGGGAAATGCAAGTTGTGAAGGCGGCGACGTTATTCTTGCTGGAGAAGTTGCATTCATAGGGCATTCAAGCAGAACAAATGAAGAAGGCACAAGGCAATTGAAAAATATCCTTGAAAACATTGGATATGATGTTAGAGTTGCCACAGTTGCAAAACCATTTCTACATCTTGGAGGAATGATGAGCATTGTTGGCAATGCCATTTTACATTGCCATCATGAATTCCCGGATGGCTTTTTTGATGGATTCGAAGAAATAATAATAGAATGCGATTCATTCATAGGAGGAAATGTAATTTACACAGGAAAAAGGAAAGTTATTGTGGAAAAAAAGAAATAAGGCTGCAAGAGAAAAATTGCTGCAGCATGGTTTCATTGTTCATTCCATTGATTTATCCGAATTCATAAAAGGAAATGGTGGTCCAAGCTGCCTTATATTGCCATTGGAATGGGAATGAATTATTTACTCTGCCGTTTTTGAATCAATGCCTTTTACAACTTCCACTAAAGCAAGAGATAATATTGCAAGGAAAAGAAAAACAAAAGCAGAGCCTCCGAACAACACTTCATAAGCTTTGTTTTCTGGAATCATTATGGTGTATGGTGGCTTTGCTATATGAACAAGCGTGGCATAAGTTGTCATGATTGTGCCGGCTATGGCTGGCCCCCAGGTGGCGCCGAAGTTTCGAAACAGGCTGTTTGCTCCTGTGGCGATGCCCATAACTTCTCGCTTAACACTAAAAATCAGCAAGTTGATGAGGGAAACATTCATGAGGACAATGCCAGAGCTTACTATTGTAGCCATACCTATGAATTGGAAAATTCCAACAGCAGTTGCATATTTTGCAAGCAACAGCAATCCAATAAATGCAATGGATGAGCCGAGTAAAGCGAAAAATTTTGCCCCAATTTTTATCATAAACCTGCCAGCAATGGGAGCGAGGAAAAGCATGGCAATAGCATTTGGAGTCATAAATAAGCCTGTTTCAAGAATGCTTTTTCCGAATCCATAAGGAGAGGGCATCTGGAATATGTATGTGTTGGCCTGACTCATCATTTGAATGGCGAAGGCTGCCATCATTATTCCGAGGTTGGCAAGCATTGGATTGCGAGAAGATAATATTGCCATGGGAATCAAAGGATTTTTGACTCGTTTTTCCCATATTATTAGGAAAATGAATGATATGGCCGCTATTATAAACAATACAAGAGTTTGCTCATTTTTCCATCCTATGCTTGGCGCTCTTGTAACAGCCACCAATGAAGGAACAATAAAAAGTGCTAGCAGAGCTACGCCCACAAAATCAAATTTACTCGGCGTAATATACCTGCTTTCTTTCAGAATGGCCCATGAAGCAATGAGCATGAGAATAACGAAAGGCGTAACACTAAGATAAGTCCATCTCCATCCATAATGCTGCGAGATGAAGGCGCCGAGCGGCAGCGCAATCACCATGCCAACAGCAAACATCGAGCTTATCAAACCCTGCACCTGCGGAACCATTTTTGGAGGAAATTCTTCTCTAACGAGGCTGAAACCAAGGGGAAATATTGCCATTCCTATGCCCTGTAAGCCACGAGAGAAAAGAAGAAATTTAAAGCTAGGAGAGAATCCATTCATGGCCACGCCAACGCTGTAAAAAATCAAGGCAATGAGGAACATTTTACGCTTCCCAAACATGTCTCCGAGTTTGCCCATAATGGCTACGCTTATTGTTCCCACGAGTAAATATATTGACAGAATCCAGCTTGCATCGCTTGGCGTTATTCCAAAATCTTTTTGTATCGTTGGCAAAGACGGAATTAAAACAGCTTCAGTATACATAACGAGAAGAGGAAGCAATACAAGTATTGCTGTTGCCTTCTTTGCATATTTTAAATCATATTCATATTCCATTCTCCCTGTGAATTTGCCTTCCTTTAAAAAATTTTGGAAAATGAATGAGGGGCCATAAAGTTAATGTTCTGGGGACATATGAAATTTTGCTTTGCGAAATTTGGAGCATAGTCAAAGACGGAGTGTAGCCGTATGTCCGCTGTTAGGCGACGTGCAAGTCATTATCCCTCCACACTAAAATCAAACTCTTGAAGAGTTACAGCACTTTCAATTACAAAGTCAATGCAAAACTGAACATCTTCAATGGTCGGTTTCCCTTCTGAGCCCCATTGAACCCTCTGGATATGATAAGTTCCGTCTATGGTTTTAAATATATGAGGTGTAAGCAACCGAAATTTAACATATCTGCGATAATCTATTCCTAAACTAAGAATTTTTACGGCTTGTTGAAGCGATTCTATTGACTCTCTCACTTTATCTATGAACTCTGCAAGCCTTGTTTCGAACTCAGAGCCTGTCACTCGATCGATGCCCATATGGAAACTGCTTAAGAAAGTCATCGATTCACCGAAAAAGAAAGGACTTCTACCATATCGTCCTGTTTTTCTGCTTTCGTAATCATCAATTAATTGAGCAAACGCAAGGGCAACTTTATCAAGAGATTCTTCTATTTTGTTTTCTTTAAGAAATTCCTCTGCATCTTTGACGTTATTTTTTACATCTTCACATTGAATCAATTCAACTAATGTTATGTCAGAGAAGTCAATACCAAATACTATTGGTGTATTTTCTTCAAAAAAGTTTGTCGCACTTGCTCTAAAAGCTTCTATATCC
>JAGGXG010000133.1 GCA_021163175.1 Thermoplasmata archaeon | reverse complement strand
TTTCATATGGGGGGTTCAGCAGGATATAGAGGCGATGCAATAAATGAATTGATAAGGAGGATGATATGAGGAAGAGAACAAAAAAATTTAGGGGTTCAAAGACACATGGGCATGGATTCAAGAAAAAAGCGAGAGGGGCAGGAAATAAAGGAGGCACTGGTTTTGCTGGAGCAAAGCATAAGCATTTGAAATGGAGATGGGGTCGTCATGGATTTACAAGGCATGGTGTTGTGAGAGAAAAGAAAACAATAAATCTTGAAGAATTAAATCGCTTTGATGGAGATGAGATAAATTTGAATGAACTGGGCTATGATAAGTTGCTTGGCTCTGGTTTCATAAACAGGGCTATAAAAGTTTATGTTAAGGAAGCGAGCGAGAAAGCTATAGAAAAAATAAAGAGTGCTGGAGGCGAAGTTATAGTGGGATAAAATGGCGGAAGAAGAGAAAAGCAAGCTTTATATCTTCAAACCCCTCGTCGAGAGATGGCCAGCCATCAAAAAGCCAAAAGGCCACGTTCATTTCCGCAAAAAATTAATGTGGACTGGCTTGATGCTTATTTTATATTACATAATGACTCAAACCCTCATATATGGTCTCGATCCTCATAGCGTTGATATATTTTCAGGCTACCGCGCCATCATGGCGGGCGCCAGCGGGAGCATTGTTCATCTTGGCATAGGGCCAATTGTGACAGCTTCCATCATACTCCAGCTTTTTGTTGGAGCAAAGCTGATAAAACTTGATTTGCAGGATGAGGAAGATAGGGCTTTATATCAGGGGTTTCAGAAAGTTCTTGTTGTGATAATGATTTTGGTGGAAGCTATCCCTCAAGTTTTTGGTTATTTAAGACCAAGCTCGGCTTTCGAAGCTGCGGTTGGCTCTGGAATGGCAAAAGGAATAATCATACTGCAGCTTTTGATAGGAGGCATGCTCGTCTTCTGGATGGATGAACTTATTTCAAAATGGGGAATTGGTTCTGGAATATCGATGTTTATTGCAGCAGGAGTATCCTCTGCCATCATAACTGGCTCGATAAACTGGTATCCTTATTCCAGCAGCGCTCCATTGAGCGTTGCAAATCCTCCAACAGGCGTTATACCAAAAACAATTTATCTCGCCACCCACATGAGCCTGAGTGAGCTTGCCGGCGGAGGCTTTGAAAAGATTTTCATTACACCCCCAAATCCAATTGTTGCATTTATCGGAACAACCATCATATTTCTTTTCGTTGTATGGACTGAATCGTCTCGCGTTGAGTTGCCTCTCGCCCATGGTCGTGTTAGAGGGGCTAGAGGAAGATATCCTTTGCGTCTAATGTATGCCTCAAATATTCCTGTCATTTTAATGGCTGCCTTGCTCGCAAATTTAAACATGTTTGCCTTGCTTTTCTATAACCGCCTTAAAATTCCATTGCTTGGACACGCATGGTGGCTCGGGAAATATCCTCCTGGTCAGACGCAGCCGACAGCTGGCTTGATGTGGTATCTTACTCGCCCAAATGGTTTATATTCCTGGCTGTTTCCAATGATAGATCGTCGTTATCAACCTTATTTATATGGGCATGAACCATGGCAGATGGCTCTCCGCATCGTGATATATACAACTGTATTTGTTATAGGAAGCATTTTCTTTGGAAAATTCTGGATAGAAACCACTAATATGGGGCCAGAAGCGGTGGCAAGACAAATTCAAAGCTCTGGTATGCAGATTCCAGGCTTCAGGCGTGATCCTAGGGTTTTGAAAAAAGTTCTCGCAAGATATATTCCAGCTTTGACAATATTGAGCTCTGCTTTGGTTGGCTTACTCGCTGTTGCTGCCAATTTAATTGGAACTGTAGGCAACACAACCGGAACAGGTGTTCTGCTTACAGTTGGTATTGTTATACGCCTATATGAACAGATTGCAAGGGAGCAGGCAATGGAGATGCATCCTGTTATAAGAAAATTCCTGGGGGTAGAATGATCGCAATAGTGGCTGGAATACCTGGCGCTGGAAAGACAACTGTAATGAATGAGGTTTTGAAAAAGAAAAGCATAAATGTTGTTAACTATGGAGACGAGATATTTAAAATTGCAAAAGAAAGAAATCTTGTTGAGCATAGAGATGAGTTAAGGAAGTTGCCATATGAATTGCAACGTGAAATGCAAATTGAAGCTGCAAAAAGAATTGCAAAGCTTGGCAACGCTATTGTCGACACCCATTGCACAATAAAAACGCCATTCGGCTATCTTCCAGGACTGCCTTATGATGTTCTTTCCATTTTAAAACCAAGCAGAATAATATTGATAGAAGCAGATGCAAATGAAATCATGGAAAGGCGAAAAAAGGATGCGGATATAAGGGTGAGAGACGAGGAAAGTGCAGCGAGCATGGAAGAGCATCAGCTCATGAATAGAATAGCTGGAATGAGCTACGCTGTCCTGACAGGAGCAACTCTAAAAATAATAAAGAATAGGCAGGGAAAGCTGGAAGAGGCGGCGGAAGAAATGATAAAAGCTCTGGAATAATGAGTTTCATGGTATAGCATAACAATGGTAAGTCTTAAATCCAATAAAATAATATAAAGGATGAAGGAGAGAAAATGAAAGACAAAATTGTCATCCAGCAAGTAGCTGAGGAACAGTATCAAGGACATTCTACTAGAAGACATTTATATGTTGAGTTGGAGAAAATGATGGGAAAACCAATAATTTCATTTTTTACTAGCTTTCGATACCCGGTCATGATAGAAGATAGTGATGCAGATATGATAGAAGGTATCTTCCAAAAAAGTGATTTATCAAATGGTTTCGCACTTGTTTTAAATTCGCCAGGTGGAGACGGTTTGGCTGCAGAGCGAATAATAAATATTTGTCGTTCATATAGTGGCACAAATAAATATGATGTTATTATACCAAGCAAAGCTAAATCTGCTGCTACAATGATATCTCTTGGAGCTAGTAAAATAATTATGAGTGAAACCTCAGAATTAGGATCCGTCGATCCTCAAGTAACATATGTAGAAGATAACAGGATAAAGCGATTTTCTGTTTACAATCTAGTAAAAAGTTATGAGGATTTATTTGCAAGAGCAGTTAAAGAGAAAGGAAACTTACAACCGTATCTACAACAATTGTCTAATTATGATGAAAGAGAAATTGCTGAATTTAAAACTGCATTAGCATTATCAGAGGATATTGCAATAAAAGCGCTTAAAACAGGCATGCTATCAGATTTATCTGAAAAAGAAATAAAAAAGAAAATAAAAATTTTTCTTACTCCAGAGAAAGTTAAGACCCATGGAAGACCCATTTATGCTAGAGATGCACTAAAGTGTGGATTAAATATAGAGATTAAAGATTTGAAAAGCAAATTTTGGCAACTTATCTACGAGCTATATGTAAGATTAAACAATTTTGTTTCTACTAACAATATAGCAAAATGTATCGAAAGTAAAGAATATTCCTTCAAAGCAAAAATGGAGGTAAAAAAATGAGAAGAAACGAAAGAAAAAAATTAGAAGAAGCTAGAAAGGATTATCAAAGAATATGGGAGGAGGTTAAACCCTTCATCAAAGAAAAAAAAATTAAAGAATATTCTACAACAGGAGAATGGATAACTTCCAGTTATGAACCCTAAAACTAAACTTTTTGTCATAACTATTAAATTTTGAAACACAATACATTACCATGTATCATAATAACATAAATAATGTGAAAAAAGAAAAAGTCGAAATGGAAGGAGCCGTTGGCGCATGGATTCAGTGGCTCATAACCAAGGAGCGTGGCGCCGCAAATTATGCAATGCGTTTATTCACCATTGAGCCAGATGGAAAAATTCCACGACATCAGCATCCCTGGGAGCATGAGATATTTGTTCTCGAAGGCACTGGCATCATAGGATGCTGCGAGGAAGAAAAAGAGGTAAAAGAAGGGGATTTTTTATATATCGAGCCAGATGTTCCGCACTGGTATCGCAACAACGGAGACAAGCCATGGAAATTTTTGTGTATAATTCCATATAAGGATTAATTTACGCATAAATTACTTCAGCATGCTTTACAATCTCTTCAGATATTTGCTTTATTTCACTATAATTGGCTCTACCGTCAATAACCTTCAACTTCCACAATTTTTTTCTGTGATTCTGTTTACTAATCTTCTTTGAAAGACTTTCACCTTGTTAAGGGATTCATCTTTTTCAAGCATTTGTTATATTTTGCTATCTGCCATCATACCTGCCATCATACCTCAATCCATCATTTTTAAACAATTTTATATATAGTGTAAAATTTCCAAATCATATGAAAAAATTTCATGCATATGCAAAACTGCTGCGACTTCCTGGCTTGGGCGGCCTGGCCATTCCGCCTGTGTTTGGGGCGATTTCTATAGGCATATATGATTTTTATAGTCTTGCAATACTATTTGCAATAGGCATTTTTGCTACAATATTTGGCTTCGTTTTGAATGACTACGCTGATGTCGAGCTTGATTCGCTGGTTGAAGAGCTAAAAGGAAAACCTTTGGTGAGCGGCGCTGTTTCCAGAAAAAGTGCTGTTGCAATCGTTGTCATATCTGTAATTCTTTCTTTTCTTTTTGTAGCAATTCTGTTTAAAGGAAAGGAGATAGATGAGCTAAGATTTGCTTCAATAGTAACGATTTCCATGGCAGGCATACTTGGAACAATCTATAATCTGTATGGAAAGAAAATCATAGCATCTGATTTCATGGTAGCCCTTTCAATGGCATTTATTTTTTTATTTGGGGCATTGTCGTTTTCGAAGCCAAGCTTACTAACCTGGATTATTTTCTTACTCACTTTCGATCAAACTCTGCATATGAATGCCATTGAGGGTGGTATAAAAGATGCTGATCACGATTTCATCATGGGAGTTAAAAATATAGCTCTTGCATCAGGTGTAAAAGTTGAGAAAGGTTTTATACACATTCCATGGCATTTTAAAGCGTTTGGCATGTCCATAAGAATTTTCTCCGCCATACTCATTTTCATTCCATTCCTATACGGGCTAAGATATGAAATATGGCAACTTGCCATTCTTTTAATTCTGATTTTTGCTGTGCTTTACCTTGAAATAAAGCTTCTTTCGATGAAAAGATTTGATAGAAAGAAAATAAGGAAAAATATAAGTTTGACTGCTTTCATGCGATATTCTATTGTGCCAATTATGCTTGTAAGCATGGTTGGGGAAATAGCAATATTTCTTGCTTTCTTCCCAATAATATGGTATGTCATATTCGCCCCTCTAACAGGCGTAAAATTGTTTCAGCCGGAGATGTGAAAATGAAGGTTGCGATAGTTGGCGCTGGTTTAGGCGGGCTGGCTACGGCGGCGAAGCTTGTTGAAAAGCATATCGTTGACATATATGAAAAGGAAAACGTGCTTGGAGGAAGAGCGCTGACAATGGAAGGAATAGATGAAGATTATCTCAAGCTCATTGCAAAGTTTGAAATGGCCAATGCATTTGCTCACCCGAGCTTGGACGAAATATATGGGGGCGAGTATAAAATCGATTTAGGCTTCCATCTGATAGGAGGTGGAAAAAGAGGAGCATGTGTTAAAGCTTTGAAGGAGCTGAATGCAAGCGTTAATTTCATTGGTTCCCGCCTTGGTTATATAGGAGACAGAATAGAGTATCCAATGCTTTCTTCCCTTGATAAAATAAAAATGCTTCCTCGTATCATTCAGCTGATGACTTCTCGTAAAAAAACAATAGAGGAAATGAAAAAAATGAGTATGGAGGAAACAATAGAAAAATACGGGAGAGGGAAGCTAAAAAC
>JAGGXG010000033.1 GCA_021163175.1 Thermoplasmata archaeon | reverse complement strand
TCACATGCTTGACCACTACACCACGGGGCTATGTTGGTTATAAATGAAATAATATAAAAAATTATTTCTTGCATGGCATGTTTCCTTTTATGATCCGTATATATGGCATAGGAGGCTATGAAGAAGTCGGAAGAAACATGACATGCATTGAAGTGGATGAGGAAGCAATAATTCTTGATATGGGGCTATATATGGATAGATTTGTTGCATTGCAGGAGAAAGGTATAGAGATGAGTTATGAAAATTTACTGGCAGAGGATGCGATTCCAGATGATGGAGCAATAGCTCATTTAAAGAAAAAGGTTAAAGGAATCGTTGTTTCACATGCCCATCTTGACCATATAGGGGCTATAAAATGGCTTTACTCACGTTACAACGCTCCAGTGATAACAACCCCTTACACAGCAGAGATAATAGAAAAGAATGCAAAAGTTAAGAAATTGATCAGGGTAAATATAAATTCAAGTTACAAAATTTCCAGAAATATTGGCATCGAGTTCATAAATGTGACGCATTCGGTGCCGCAGGCGGCGATAATAAATGTTAAAACAAAATACGGGAGCATTTTATACGGTTTGGATTACAAAAACGATAGTCATCCCATTGTAGGAAGAAAAACAAACATAAAAAAATTGAAGGAACTCGATGATGTATTGCTTCTTATAGCTGATTCGACCAATGCAAATGAAGAGAAGAAAACATTTTCTGAGGTGATTGCCAAAGAAATGCTACGTGATATAATGCTTGGAATGGAAACGAGCGAGCACGGAATCTTCATAACAACCTTTTCATCTCATATTGCGCGTCAGAAAAGCATACTTAGTATAGTTAAGACGCTTGGAAGAAAAGCTGTTTTTATTGGTCGATCCATGTATGATTATATAGAATCGGCAGAAAAACTTAAAATAGTTGATTTTTCTGAAGCAGAGAAAATGAAGATTCCAAAGAAAAATAGCAGGAAGCTGGAGGAATTGAACAAGAAGAAGGATGAATATGTTTTTATTGTAACAGGAGGCATGGGAGAAAAGAATGCTGTTTTAACCCAGCTTGCCGACGATAAACTGCCTTTGAAAATCTCGCCCCACGATTTCGTCATATTCTCGTGCAATGTTATTCCAACACCAACAATAAGGGCAAATCGCCAGATACTGGAACAAAAGTTGCACAGAAAGAAAGCGAGAATATTCAAGGACATACATGTTTCTGGACATGCTGCCCGCGAAGATTTGAGGGATTTAATTAAAATAACGGAGCCCCGCCACATATTGCCGGCTCATGGAAGCATAGATAAAACTGCATCTCTGGCGGCGCTGGCGGGAGAGATGGGCTATGAGCTTGGTAAAAATGTGCACATAATACAGAATGGACAGAGCATATCTATCTGAAGATGAATATGAATGGAATTGCCATGAATATCAACGAGAGTATTGCAATCGCCATCCCTGCTTTTCCAAGTCTATATGGTTCTGGAAGAACTTTCTGGGTGTAATAGAGGGCTCCCGCTCCATATATTATAACGCCTATAACTCCTATAACCAGCAATGTAAGACCAAGAATTGTAAGGAGGGATAAAATCCTTGTGAATATTGCAACTGCAAGAGGTATTCCGATCAGGAATAGATAGGCGAATACATAAAATGCGAACTGTTTATACTCAATTTTTCTTATCTTTGGCACCACGCCCTTCATTGTTTCATATAGCATACGTGATGCAGCTTCAAAACCAGCATATATTGTTCCAAATAAAGCAAAGAATAGACTAATTTTAAATAATGGCACAAGCCAGTTTGACATGCTTTTCGCAATATTTCTGAATATCTCCGCCTGCGCCTCCAGGGGGTTCGCATCAGTTGGTATGAGATGCGCTCTACCAAGCCAGGCGTAGCCGCCAAGCATGTAGGCAGCTGAAACGATAGCTACAATAATGTAAGCGAGCATCAGGTCAACGAGGGCGGGAGTGACAAGTAATTTTGCTTTTCTTATCTCCTTTTTATCTTCCGGCAGATAATCAATTCTTCCCTTCTCCTTAAATCTTTCAAAAAGTTTTTCAGATAGTTTGTTGGCATCGCCCCTCTTTTTAAATATGCCCCACTTCTTTACCTTTATCCACCCAGAGTAGCCAACAACAGTTATTATCGTAACAGTTAAAGTTCCGAGATAACCAAGTATGGTGAGAAAGATTGGTTTGCCTGATATACTTTCTGGAACCCAGCTTGGATAACTCGGTATATCTCCAATCGTGAAAAAATGAGGGATGGCTTTCAAAATATTTAGTTGACCTGCCATAACAGACGAAACCATCGACGCAACGGCGCCAGCAGCCAGCACAACAACAAAAAATGCTTGCGTGTATTCAATTATCTTATAACGCCATAAAATGACGAACATCACAGCAAGTATTCCAAAATATGTTCCCCATACCACGACAAGAGAACTATCAAATCCAAAAATCCATTGTAACGAGATGCCAAGCGTTGTTATAATGGTGGCTGCAAACATTGGAATGAAAATTATAATCAAAGCTATGAAAAACCAGTTCAGCGCTCCTTTTAATTTCAATGCAAATAAGTCAACGAGGTTAATGCCTGAAATGAGTGTGAAGCGTATGGCAACATAAGCAATGAAATATGAGCCAAAGCTCAGCGTTATTATCCAGAGCAACCTATCCTGAGCCCATGCCCCTATCTGTGGGCCCAAAATGAGCTGTCCCTGTCCTATTGTAACAGATGCTATAATGGCGCCTGGCCCAAAGAAAAGGAAGTAGCGGAGATATTTTTTTAACGATGGTTTTTCCTTTAAAACTTGGTCAGGCTCAGGGAATCTTATTTCTTCCATATTGGTGTGAAATGCTTTGCCTATTTTATATTTTTTTAAAAATTTGTTTAACTTGGCTCTGCAAATATTTTATATCTCATTTCAATATCATAACATGCGTTTCCTTCATGTTGCAGATACTCATCTCGGATATTCTGCATATCACAAATTGGATGAAAATGGTCTGAATCAGAGAGAGGTGGATGTTTACAATGCATTTAAACAATTCATTGATTATGCTATAGAAAATAGGCCAGATTTCATAGTTCATGCTGGTGATTTGTTCGATACAGTGCGTCCCACAAACAGGGCAATAAAGTTTGTTGTGGAACAGCTTTTGAGATTGAGCGAGGAGGGCATTCCAATTATCATAATTTCTGGAAATCATGAAACGCCAAAGTTGAGAGAGACTGGCAGTCCATTGAGCTTTTTCGAACACCTGAAAAATGTTTATGTGGTATATAAAGGAAAATACGAAAGAATAGAAATAGGAGATGCAATGATTCATGCCATCCCGCATAATTTTTCAAAAGATGAGCTGATACGAAACATAAAAGAGGCGAAAGTTGAGGAAGGATATACCAACATATTGACGATGCATGTTGGAATAATTGGAATAAAAGAATTCAGCAGAGGAGATTTCAATGAGCAGATAATATCGTCTGGCTACCTCTCGCCTTATTTCGATTACATAGCTCTCGGACATTATCATAAGGCTACGAAGGTAACCCAGAATGCCTTTTATAGCGGTTCAACTGAATACTTTTCATTTAAAGAAGCTGGCGGTGAGAAAGGATTTTATGAGGTTGAGTTGCCAAGCCTGAAAATGGAATTCATCAAGCTTAAAACAAGGGAGATGATCGATTTTGGCTCTATAGATTGCAGGGACATGGAAGCCGATGAAATCACGGAAGAGATAGTGAAAAAGTTCGAGGATGTGGATGGAAAAATAATAAGAATATTTTTGAAAAATTTGAGCATAAAGAAACATCGCAGCATGGACTGGAACAGGATAAAGAAGGTGTCATCAAAAGCTTTGTATGCGGAAATAAGATATGATTTACAGGAAATAAAATATGAAATGGCTGCAAAAAGCAGGATCGGGAGCTTGGAAGAAGAATGGAAAAATTACATATCAAAAATTCCGTTAAAGGATAAAGAAGAGATCGAGAAGCTTGCTTTAAAATATTTATCGGAGGCGGTAGATGCATCTGATTAGTCTCGAATTACACAACTTCAGGAAGTTCAAAAATGCAAGCCTTCAATTTCCAGAGGGGATAATAGGAATAATAGGGAGTAATGGGGCAGGAAAAACTACGCTGATAGAAGCCATAGGCTGGGCTTTATATGGAAACAAAGCAACTCGCACACCCCGTGCCAAAGAGCAAATAAAGAGGCAGGGGGCATTGCCACACGACGACTGCTGGGTTCGTTTAAGGTTTGAGATGAAAGGAAATGAATATGAAGTCATCAGAATAATGGGAAAAAATTTCAGTCCTGATGCGCAAGTCAAAATAAATGGGCGCGTGGCGGCGACGACGGCGACGGGGGCGACAAAATTTCTTGAAAAGGCGATGGGCATGGATTATGACTCCTTTTATACTTCCATTGTTGCCAAGCAAAAGGAATTGAATGCCCTTTCGGATAAAACGCCAGGAGAAAGAAAGAAGAACATGCTTAAAATGCTGAAAATAGATGCGATAGAAAAAGCAATAAAAAAGGTGAGAGAGGATAAAAGAGAGAAGAATTATTTTGTTGAGCATGCTCAAAAACTGCTTAAAAATATAGATGAAATAAATGAAGAGATAGAAACAAAGGAGACTATTGAGAAAGAGTTGCTTACTTCTTTGAAGAGTCTGGGAGAAAAGATAGATGATTATGGAGAGAAACTCTATGAAATTGAAGTGAGGAGGGAAAAGGAGAGGGAGAAAGCAGAAAAATACAATGAGCTTTTGATGAAGAAGAAAATGCTTGAAAGCAGACTTGGGGAAAAAATAAATAACAAGAGGGAGAAAGAAAAAGAGTTGAATGAGCTTATATTGAAGAGGAAAAGATACTCTGAAATCGAAGGAGCTGCAAATGAATATGATGAGGCAAAAAGAAAAAAAGATGAACTGGATGGATTAAGGGAGAGATTTTTTGAAAAGAAAAATTTAATCAGGGAAAGGTTGGAGATTGAGAAAAACATCAAAAAATTGAAGGAGGAAAAGGAAGCTTTGATAAAGGAAATTGAGAAATTCAATGAAACAAAATTGATGAAGAGCGAGCTGGAGAAAAAATTGATGGAAGTGGATGAAAAAATCCTTCATTTTGAGAAAGAGATGAGGGGAAAGGAAGTAGAGATGAAGCAGATTTTAAAGGAAAAGGAAAAGAACGAAAATAGGATGAATGAGATAAGGAGACTCGGACCAGAAAGCAATTGCCCAATGTGTGGCAGAAAATTGGGAAGCCATTTTGAAAAATTGATAAAGGATTTAACAGAGCAAGAGATTGAATTTGAAACGAGAATAAATGATTTAAAGAGCATGATAGAAGAGCATAAGAGGGAAATAGAGGAATTGAGGAAAAGAAAAATGGAATTTGAGGAGGAGAAGAGAAAGCTCGAAAAAAATCTTTCAAGAATGGAAGGGATAAAGGATAAAATATCATTTTATGAGAATGATATATCATCAAAAGAGAGCAGGCTAACAGAAATCATTGAAAGATTGGAAGAATTGAAGGATATAAAGATTGATGAGGAAGAATATACCATGCTTGTAACCAGATTGAAGCAACTGGAAAAAATAAAATTTGAAGCCATAAAATTACAGAAAGAAATTGAAAGAATTCCATTGCTTGAGGACGATTTAAAGAGAATTGCCAGTGAAATAATCTCAATTGAAAATAGCCTCCATGAAATTGATAGAGAAATAAAAGAAGTTGGTTTTGATAGAAAAATGTATGAAAGTGTTGAAAATGAATACAAGGAAATGAGGAATGAAATCGAAAAATTGAGAGGAGAGAAAATAAAGATGGAGAGGGATTTACTCCATTTAAGGAAAGAAATAGAAAGCCTGAAAAAAGAGATGGAAGAGCAGAGAAAAAAGGGAGAGGAAATAAAAGAGGCAAGGAAGCAAATAGCAAATCTTTCATTGCTTGAAGACCTGCTTTTGAAATTCAAAAATTATTTGATATCGAAGATTGCTCCCTCTCTTTCCTTCTATGCATCCCACTTCTTTTCAGTTTTCACTGGTGGAAAATATGACAATGTTGAGATAGATGATGACTACAACATTTTCATATATGACAGGGGAGAAAAATTCCCAATAAATAGATTTTCTGGAGGCGAAGAGGATCTGGCAAACCTTGCTTTACGCCTTGCCATTTCAGAATTAATAGCCAGGAGAGCAGATACGAACTTTGAATTCATTGCTCTGGATGAAATATTTGGCTCCCAGGATAACGAGAGGAGGAAAAATGTTCTAAATGCCCTGAACGAGCTAAGAAAACAATTTAAACAGATTCTGTTAATAACTCATATCGAAGAAATAAAGGAAGAGACGGAACATATAATAAGAGTATATGAGGATAGTGAGGGGGTTTCGCACATAAGACTTGAGGGCCGGTAGATCAGCGGAAGATCGCCGCCTTCGCAAGGCGGAGGGCGCGGGTTCAAATCCCGCCCGGTCCATATTTTATCACCGATAGGTGTTGCATGGGGCATATCTCTCTCGTTTTGCCTGCAATCCCTTCTTAGGCTTCAATGCTATAGGATCATCAATTTTTTCAATTGCTGAATGCATTATTGCTTCTGAGGTAGAGGATAAATTTGGAGTGGAATCAATATTATTCTTTTAATTGGGACCTCCTTTAATGGCTAATTCTTTTTGATATATAGAGAAAGAAAAATTTTCTTTTCTTCTATCCATCTCGCCATTCTTTCGATTATTCTCATCCTCTCATTCATGGGAAAAATTAAAGG
>JAGGXG010000082.1 GCA_021163175.1 Thermoplasmata archaeon | reverse complement strand
CATATAGCAGAAGAAAAATTAATATTGAAGAAAACAAAAATTGGGAAGAATTGCCTCGTGGGTGGAGAAACATTCATAATGCCAGGCGTTATCATGGAGGACAATGTTGTTCTCGGAGCAAAAAGTTTTGTTCCAAAAGGAATGCACCTTAAAAAAGGAAAAACATATGCTGGAATTCCAGCCAGAGAATTGAAATAACGATAAAAAAGAAAAAGTTTTATTCTCAATAACCTTTTATATTTCAATGATGGATTATTCAAAAATAATCAAAGATTTAGAAGCAAATACAAATATTGAAAGTGGTTTTATTGTTTCAAGAGATGGCTTGCTCATATATACTGATGCTGAAAACATACATACCATTCCTTTTGCAGCTATGAACGCAACCATATTGAGCTCGGCAGAATTCGCCATGGATGAAATAGGAGAAGGCATACCAAAAAGAATAATTGTTGAAGGTAAGAAAAAGAATATTGTTATAGTTGGAGCAGGAAAAGACCTTCTTCTTGCCGTCATTGTAAATGGAGATTGTGACGAGGCATTTGAAAAAATTGCGGAGGCCGCCAGAAAAATTGCGACGGGAGGAAAATGATAACAACTGGAATAAAAAAATTTGATGAACTGCTTGGTGGAGGCATACCAAATGGAAAAGCTGTCTTGTTTCAGATTGAGCCGGGAATGGAGGAAAGCGATGTGGCATTTCCCGTCATGAAAGAAAATATTGGAAAGGTGAATACAATATATGTTTCCTCCATTTCTTCTCCAAAAAATGTTTACAAGAAAATGGAAGAATTTGACATGAAGCCAGATGAAAAAAATTTTGCCATAATAGATGGCTACTCTCCTCTCATTGGTGCCCCATCCGGGGAAAAATATGTTGTGGAAGAACCGCATGACATAGGAAGCTATGAGGACACTATTTTTCGAGCACTCGAAGACTTGGGAGAAAATACACTCCTTGTTTTTGACTCTCTTTCAAATATAATGGATTTGTGCAATGAAAGGATAGCCTTGGAAGGGATAGAAAGGATAAACAATGAAATAAACAAAATAGGGGCATATGCAATATCAAATTTCATAGCATGGCCATACAAGGAAGCCACCCTATACAGAATAAAAAGAATTTTTAATGCGATAATAGATGCGAGAAAGGAGCAGGCTCTTTCCCTTATGGAAATCAAAAAAGTGGACTGGAATGCAAAAACAGCAAAATTTTATTTCAAAATATTTAAGCCAGAGGGACTAAGAATATACATACCAAAGATAATTGTGACAGGCCCTTTCAAATCAGGAAAAACAACGTTCATAAGGTCCATTTCAAAAAAGTTTTTCCCTGTGGAGAGGCTCGGCGCCACCACCGGCGTGGAGTATGGAGTTGTTGATTACAATGGGTACAGAGCTGATGTTTTCGGCATACCTGGCAGGGAGGGATTTGCTCCTTTACTTGATAAATTTGCAGGCTCATCGATGGGGGCAATAATTGTTGTTGATTCTGGTAGTGAGGAAAGCATAGCAAGTGCAAAGAATTTTATTGAAAAATTCAAAGATATACCAAATGTTGTTGTGGCAAATAAGCAAGATGCTTTGAATGCGAAGAGCGTTGAGGAAATAAAGAGGATGCTGCATCCATATGAAAATGTAATTGGGGCAAGTGCAATAAGAGGGGAGGGAACAAAGGAAGCATTCGAATTTTTGGCAGAAAAAATAGTGGAGGAATTAAATGCTCATTAAAACAGGTATAGATAGACTTGATGAATTGCTGAAAGGAGGAATTCCATTCAAAAGCAATGTTCTCATATACGCAAATCCTTTTATCGGGAAAGATATTTTGATAAAAAGGATAGCATCTGCAGGACTGGAGAATAACGAGGGAATAATTTTTGTTCTAACCGACAAGTCATTTGGAGAGATGAGAGAGGAAATGACAACAGTTGTGCAAAATTTTAAAGAATATGAAAACAAAGGACTGATCCGTTACATAGATGTTTATTCCCCAACTGTTGAATTGAAAGAAGAGAGTGAGTGGGTAACATATGTTGAAAGTCCTGTTAATAGGGAAAGAATAGCATATTCCATAATGCAGGCGCATAAGGAAATGGAGCAGGAGAAACATCGCCTCATATTTGATTCAATCTCCACCCTCATTGTATATTCTGATGCAAAAGCTGTTTTCAGATTTCTGCAAGTTTTGAGCGGGACATGCAAAAGGATGAATACAACTTCCTTCTTTTCAATGACAAGAGGGATGCATGAAGAAATAGAGGTGCAAACAATAAAACATCTCATGGATGGTGTCATCGAGTTAAGAGAGCATGAAGCGAGATATCAACTCCGCGTCCAGGGATGCGGGGAAGCTTTATCAAGGCATTGGATAGATTATTTGCTCGAAGAGAATGAAATACGCCTCACTGGAGCCTTTAGAATGGGCAGAGTTGCCTAAAGAAATTTTTAGCAATTGTTAAACATTCAAACGCCATAGCAACCAATGATGCCAAGTTTTATAAATGGAAAAATCTTATTGAATTTGGTGTTCCAATGGATAGAAACGATAGAATTGTTATAATGGCTGGAATAATAATTTTGATAATAGCTTTGATTGGGATACTTTATCATGAAAAGACCTATGAGAGCATTGCCACTGGCGAGGAAAAAAGCACTTACAGGATCGAATGGACAGAATACAGTGATGAAATCCTTAGCCAGGGATATGTTGGAAGAGATGGATGGAGTGGGAACTATACAATAGATGAAGGAAGTGATGCTGTCATTTCATCCATAGAATTCAAAATAGAATGGAAAGATGATTTGAATTTCCATGGATTTATTCTCCCATGGAACTGGAGCGATATGATAGAGGCATCGATTTCAATACCAGAGTTTTCATTCTCCAACAGCAAATCGGGCTATGAGGAGATTTCAATGGAAGCAAAGGGAAGCACTCCAGAGCCAAAGTTTGTAGAGGCAAAAAATGAGAGTGAGGCATTCAAATCGATAAGTATAAAAAGCGGGGCGGTAAACTGCAAGATAAGTCTTTCAATAACTCCAAAACCAAGATTTTTCGACAAGGGCAACGATTTCACCATACACATATCCTATCATTACTACAAGCCTGAAATCAAACAGGTCAGCTGAGCTGGAAGCGAAGCAAGGCAGCCACGCCGCCAAGCGAGGCAAGCTTTTCTCCTCCTTCATGTAAGTCGCTCACCATAATAATGCTTGCCTTCATTTCTTCAGCTTTTTTTAATAGCTCCTCTTCCTTTCTAACCATGCTATTGAGAATAACAAGCTTTTCTACAGCTCCCATTTCTATTGCTTTCTCCACCTCTTCCTTTCCATATGCCACAAGACCATTCTTTGCTATTTCCTCAAGAATTTTCTCTACGACCCGCATTTCTTTCGCAACCCTGTTTTTCTCATCTATTTTCTCAATTATTCCTCTTTTTATGGCTTCCTTAATCCCAACCATTCCAGCATGCGCTGTTGATTCCACAATATAATTTTTTAATTTTCCTCTGGCATATTGCACGAAATTTTCTTTTTCAAATCCCGGCCCGATTATAACGAGGGGCAATTCCAATGATGCCACTTTTGATAAAATTTCTCCATAATTTTTTTCCTCGTTTCCATCATACATTTTCCCTTTCCTATTTAGCTTTATGTTTGCGATTTCTTCAATTCCATATTCATGAATTATGGCAATGGTGGCAACTTCATCATCTATGGCTAAAACACATAACTTTGGATGCTTTTTCAATGCTTCCTTTAACCTTTTAAGGTGCACATCCTTCCATTCTTTCTCAATCATTATTTCCATATCTGGCTCAATATTGAATGTATGGTATGCTTTTTCCTCACTCCCTTCAACAATCATGCCCCTTATTCTGAGTCTGTTAGTGAATTCATGGAATTCTTTATCTGTCACTCTTATTTTTAAATACACCCTCTCTTTCTCCCCTTTCTTCTTCCTTATTTTATCTCCAGCCTGCTGCACACTTCTGTATGTATAGCCAGAAATGTAGTCTCCGGGTTCAATGATATTATAGAGATGCCAGCAATCGTCATAGCTCTGAATTTTTACGACGACGATGCCCTTCTTCAAATCCTGCTCAACTATTTTCATATTTTCTCCTCCTTCTTTGAAAGGTTACCGGGTGGCAAAGCTTTCAGAATTTCCTCAATACTCGCACCAAAAGTTTTGGCGAGTGATTTTGCGACGGCATTTTTATCCTCGCTACCAGGCTCAAAAACAACCCATTTCTGGCAATGCTTTTTTATTGCATCTGGGGGGCCACCCATTATTTTGCTCGCACCTTTTATCTCAACGATGCCTATTCCAAATTCCATCTTACATCTCATATAATTTCTCTTCCCTCTTATCATGAAAGCCCCTCTCGGCAGGAACTCGCCAGGCGGCGGCGTCTTCGAAACCTGCTGCGGGTAAACCCAGTAGGCGGCGGCGATGCCAAATTGCTTCCATGCTTTTGAATAAACAATGGCAAACTGGCATGCTTCCTTTAAAGTTTTTTCATCTATTTCCAGCTTGTTTCCATCGATGTCAGCAGCTTTGACCACGCAGGATGGCGCCCCATGAACGTCGGCATGGACGTAAATGTCATCATCCTTCATGTATTTTTTAACAACCTTTTCATTGCTTTTGGCATCTTTCCCTCCGATAACGAGGTTACCATGAGAAGAAATAAACCATCTGTAGTTTTCGAACCAGAATTTTTTCCCCTTTTTCTCTTCTTTCTTTTCTTCCTTTTTACTTCCTTCTTTTATTTTCCTTTTTACCTCTTCCATCGCAGCTAAAGCTTTCTTTGCTTTTTCCCTGAATTTTTTGCTCACTTCATATTTTTCCTGGGCATTCTCTATTGCGTTTTTCCTCAAATCTATTTCAATTGCCATCTCTTTTCCAGCATGCTCTAAATTCAATATAGCCTTTGGATACTTCTTTTCAATATATCTCTTCTCCTTCATTGCCTCATTCACTTTTTCAAGGTTGGAAAAAATGGCATCTGCTTCCTCTTTCAATTTTCTGGCTTTTTCTTCAAATTTTTTAATTGCCTCCTCCTGCATTTTTAATTGCCTTTCCAGTTTTTCCTTTAAATCCTCTTCTTTTTTCTTTTCTGT
>JAGGXG010000024.1 GCA_021163175.1 Thermoplasmata archaeon | reverse complement strand
GATTCTTATTGAAAAAATTAAAAATGCTGCAGCGATTCAAATCATGAAGAAAATAATAGCTGGCTCTTCATCGCCGATGCTTGCAAAAAATCTGGCAAAGGAGTTGAAGGCGCCAATAGCGAGTGTTTCTGTAAAAAGATTTCCTGATGGCGAGTGCTACGTTCGTTTACATGAAGAGGTAGAGCATGCTATAATAGTTCAGAATACATATCCGGATGAAAACATAATAGAGCTTTTTTTGCTCGAGGATGCTGCAAAAAGAATGGCAAGCAGAATAGATGTAATCATCCCATACTATGGATATGGGAGGCAGGATAAAATATTTGAATATGGCGAGGCAATAAGTGCAGAGAAAATGGCTCGCCTCATAGAACAGGATGCGAGCAACGTTATTCTTGTTAATCCGCATAAGGAGCATATAATAAAATTCTTTTCAATTCCAGCCATGGCCGCTGACGCCACAACAACAATAGCTGAATATTTTAAAGGAAAGGTTGACATGGTCATAGCCCCAGATAAAGGTGCAGCCGCGATGGCAGAGAAGGCAGCAAGCGCAATACAATGCGATTATGATTACTTTGAGAAACATCGTATAAGCGGGAGCGAGGTGGAAACAAAACTGAAGAGCATGGATGTTGCTGGAAAAAATATCGTTATTATAGATGATATAATATCCACGGGAGGAACAATGATACAGGCGATAAAGCAGCTTGTCAGGCAGGAAGTGAATAACATATATGTGGGATGCATACATGGCTTATTCATTGGAAATGCAGACGATAAAATCCTGCAGGAAGGAGCCAAAGAAATCGTTTCAACAGACACCATAGAAAGTGCATACAGCAAGGTTAGTGTGGCAAAAGAAATAGCAAAATTGCTGGAAAACTTAAAAAATTAAAAATTGGGGGAAGAGCTCAATATTCGCCTTCTGCGCCTTCTGGACCGCCTGGACCGCCGCCCTTGCCCTTCTCCATTTCTCTTGCTGCTATGACATCATCGATACGCAATATCATTATCGCTGCTTCAGTTGCAGATTTTATTGCCTGCACACCAACGCGCAATGGTTCGATGACGAAAGCCTCTTTCATATCCCTGATTTCTCCAGAATACACATCTACTCCATGATATTTCTTGCCTTCTTTATGGGCCTGTCTGAGTTTGATGAGTATGTCTATTGGGTCAAGTCCCGCATTTGTTGCAAGAGCCCGAGGCACAACTTCCATGGCATTTGCGAAAGCCTCTATGGCAAGCTGCTCTCTACCTCCAACAGTGGCAGCATAGTCACGCAAGCCCAGAGCTATTTCCATCGCCGCCGAGCCGCCGCCAGTTGTCATTTTTCCATCTTCTATGGCGACTGCAATCACACTCAAAGCATCATGTAAGCCACGTTCAATCTCATCAACGACATGCTCTGTTCCTCCTCTGACAAGTATGCTGACTGCTTTGGCATTCTTGCATCCTGTTATGAATGTCATTTTGTCATCGCCAATCTTTCTCTCCTCTACTCTGCCTGCTTCGCCCAAATCGCTTTCTTTGATTTCTTCCAGGCCCGAGAGTATCTTTGCTCCTGTTGCCCTTGCAAGCTTCTCCATATCAGATTTCTTCACTCTTCTGACAGCAAAAATGCCTGCTTTAGCAAGATAATACTGAGCCAGATCATCGATTCCCTTCTGGCATATTACAACGTTGGCGCCACTTGCCTTTATTTTGTCAACCATGTCCCTTATCATCTGTTCCTCGCCTTCCAGGAATTTCTGCAGTTGCTCTGGATCAGTTATTCTTATCTGTGCATCAACCTCTGTCTTTCTCACTTCAAGTGGAGCATTCAAAAGCAAAATCTTTGCATTTTCAACGACTCTTGGCATATCCGGATGAACTCTCTCCTTGTCAAGTATTACTCCTTCAACAAGTTCTGTATCCTCCACAGAGCCACCCTGCTTCTTCTCCACTTTTATGTTGTCCAGATCAACTCTCATAGCTCCATCGACTTCCTCCACAATTGCCTTAACAGCTTTGTAGGCAATGTTGGCGAGCATTTCTTTGTTGGATGCTGCAACCTTGCCTGTCATAGATGTTTCAGCCATCTTCTTTAACAATTGCTCGTCATCTGGCTTTACTTCCAAAGCATTTTTTTCAAGCACCTCTATTGCCTTCCTGCTTGCAAGCCTGTAGCCGTCAGCTATGAGCGTTGGATGAATGTTCTGGTCTATCAAATCCTGGGCATATTTAAGCAACTCTCCAGCAAGAACGACTGCTGTCGTCGTTCCATCGCCGCATTCCTGGTCTTGAGCTTTTGCAACCTCAACAAGCATCTTCGCTGCTGGATGCTCAACATCTATTTCTTTCAGAATGGTAACGCCATCATTTGTTATGACAACGTCTCCCATGCTGTCCACTAGCATCTTATCCATGCCTTTTGGACCCATTGTTGAGCGGACTGCATCAGCTATTGCTATAGCTGCCCTTATGTTGTTATATTGCGCTTCTCTACCTTTCTCTCTTTCAGTCCCTTCCTTCAATATCAAAATTGGGGTTTTTCCTGTCAACATTTTATCACCAAAACGCTATATTAATTCTTCTATATAAAATTTACTCTGACAGAACATTTGGGTTGCCATTTTTGTATGCAAGATAGCATGCATCGCATAAATAATAGCCGATTTCTTCAATAAAATGGGCATGCTCCTTGCATATTGGCTGGCCGCAATGATGGCATTTTGTGAATTCTCTGGCTCCACATATATAGCAACCCATGGGTATATAACGAATGGAGATATTTATATTATATGTTGCTCCTCTTTGAGCTATCGGGAGAGCATGCTACGATGCCAGTTTCAGAATTGCGTGGAATAATGGAAGCAGAAAAAATTGAGAGCAATGAAATATATCATAACAGCAGGATGGCCATTTTTGAGGCTGAGGAAAAAGTTGAAAGGATTGCAAAGCGAGTTGCAATGACTCATAGCATAAATGAAGTTGTAGGAATGGGAAGCAAAAAAGAAATTGAGGATGCCATCAAAGATATTGGTATGGAAGGAAGTTTTAAGATAGAAGTTTTGAATTTTGATAAAAAAATCGATTCAAAAAAATTGAAGAATGAAATGGGAGAGAAAATTTCTAAAGCGACGGGTTGTAAAGTTAATGTAAAAAATCCCGATAATTTAATCAAAATTTATTCCTATAAAAAGCTTTACCTTACCAGAGAATTATTCAAAATAGATAGATATCAATTTGAAAAAAGGAAAAAGAAGCCATTTGAACTGCCAATAACTCTGCATCCTCGTCTTGCCAGGGCCATGGTGAATATTGCAAGGATAAAGAAAAGCAGCATTGTTGTTGATCCATTTTGTGGCACTGGAACGATCCTGATAGAGGCTGGTTTAATAGGAGCAAGTGTTTTGGGAATAGAAGCAAAAAAATGGATTGCGCATGGATGTAAGAACAATATGAAGCATTTTGGCATAGATGCAAGGATATATAACAAGGATATGCGAAATGTTGATTTAAAAGCGGATGCAATTGTAACAGATTTTCCTTATGGAAGGTCATCGTATGTTGGCGAGAAAATAAAGAAGTTGTACAGAGAGGCTTTCAAAAAATTTGATGAGTGGCTCAGCCACGGTTATATAATGGCGGGCATTGCAAACAGGCAGCTTATTGGCACAGGAAAAGAATTTTTCGATTTAATTGAAATACATCCCTATAGAGTGCATAAAAGCCTTACCAGATTCTTCTGCCTATTTAAGAAGTAGTTCCAGAAAATATTTGTGCAATCTTGTATCATTTGTTAACTCTGGATGAAACGCTAAAGCAAGAATGTTGCCCTGCTTAGCAGCAACGATGCAATCATCTAAAGTGGCAAGTATTTCAACATTGTTTCCAGCTTTTATTATTGCTGGAGCTCTTATAAAAACTGCCTCAAAATCTCCTATGCCTTTTATGTTCAACGTTGTTTGAAAGCTTTCTCGCTGGCGACCAAAAGCATTTCTTTTCACCCATATGTCCATTAGTTCAAGCAATTTTGTTTTTGTTTTTTCAATCTGCTCATCTCCATACTTTGCGAGCAATATGCTTCCTGCACATGTTCCCATTACTGGCTTTCCTTCTTTTGCAGCCTTTTTTATTTCTTCTGCAATTGATTTAGCATGAATCAGCTTGCTTATTGTTGTGCTTTCCCCACCTGGCAAAATAATTCCATCACTTTTTGCAACATCCTCTTTTCTTATTGTCGCTATAACATTTCCCTCCAGACCGAGCTCTTTCAATGCCCTTCTCGCCATTAAAACATGCTCTTCAACATCTCCCTGGGCAGCGATAACTGAAACTTTCATATGCCCCTGCTCTGAAGCATTTCCTCAAGCTTGTCTATTTCCTCTCCCTTCATGGGCTCTCCAAGTCCTTTAGATGCTTCCGCAACAATCCTGCTATCCCTCCAGTTCTCCACAGCTTCAACTATCGCCTTGGCATATGCTGGCGGGTTGGAAGATTTGAATATTCCAGAACCAACGAAAACGCCATCGCTCCCGAGCAGCATCATGAGGGCAGCATCTGCAGGCGTGGCTATGCCGCCTGCCGCAAAATTGACGACCGGGAGGCGCTGCAACTTTTTCACTTCCTTTAAAACCTCGAACAATCCATCTGTGATTTCCGCCATGCTGTATTTTCCGAAGATTTGCTCATCTTCTCTCAACTTTATTCCCATTTCTTCCGCAACAGCGTTAGCCAGCTTTTTATAAGGCAGTGCATATCTTTCTGCAACACTGTACAGCTCGCTCTCATCCATTTTTGTGACTTCCTGAATTGCATAATTCATTAAGCGCATGTGACGGACTGCTTCGACAACATTTCCAGTGCCAGCCTCTCCTTTAGTCCTTATCATTGCAGCCCCTTCCCATATTCTTCGGACTGCTTCTTCAAGACTTCTTGCTCCACAAACAAACGGAACAACAAATTCACGCTTATCGATATGGAAAAATGCATCAGCAGGCGTTAAAACTTCGCTCTCATCTATCATATCAACGCCCAAGCTTTCCAGAGCTTTTGCCTCCGAAATATGTCCTATCCTGCATTTCGCCATAACTGGAATGGTAACGGCTTCCATTATTTCCTCAATTTTCTTCGGGTCAGCCATTCTCGCTACCCCACCAGCAGCTCTTATGTCGGCAGGAACACGATGCAACGCCATGACGGCGACAGCTCCAGCCTCCTCCGCAATCCTTGCCTGCTCGGCATTGGTGACGTCCATGATAACGCCGCCCTTCTGCATTTTCGCAAATCCTCTTTTAATAAGCTCTGTTCCGAAGCGAAGCTTTTCCAGTTGCATGTTTCCCATATTGCTACCACTATTTAAATATTGTTGGGGTGCATGGCTGGAAGCCAATCAAAATTCAACCATGGTATGCATGGGCATATTAGGAATAATCTTGGTATAAATATGCAAACAAGAATTGGCTTTGGCATCATAATATGCCAGTTATCCCAGTAATTGTGGAACCATGTATTAAGGAAAGAATTTATGATTGCATAGTCAGAGTTATTAATGAAATTATTAGCAACTGTATCACAAAGGAAAGCACTGAACCAATAAAATCCATAAAGAATATTTGAAGAAACATTGTTATGCATTATTTTAACATTCCGTGAAAATATGATTCTTATGCCAACTAAATTTTCAACTATTTCATTTCCAGATACAACAACATTGTAAGAATGCGTGATATATATGCCACGATGATTTTTAGCAACTGTATTGCGAGCTATTTTTATATCATGAGAATATGCAATTTCTATGCCCGCAGTATCAATAAAGGAATACCCCGCTATGTTTATTTTGCTACAATTTACCAATATGATTTGTGAGACATTTTCTGGAATTTCTACATCACACTTGTTTTTTGCGTAATATATTTCTTTTCCATTGCAGGTATTGTTTTCTATATTATGCAAAAAATTCGAAAGATTGGCACCATCTATGTGAAGGCGTTGCATAATGTTATTTTTTATTGTCTCATTTTCACCATATAAAAATATACCTATTTTTGAAGCATTATTAGAAATAAATTTGTTATTTAAACCACTAAATTCGATGTTTCCCCAGCCTATAAAGGTATTACCATAAAAGACATTATTATTACCAGATATAATCAACATAGCTCCTTCTGGACTAATGAATGTATTGTAAGATATGTTATTGTTATTTGAGGAGTAACTGTATACATGAATAGAATTATTGAAAAAAGTATTATTCAAAAACACATTATTACTTGAAGCTCGTAGCCATATTCCTTCCCAATAAACATGATTTGAAATATTATTGCATAAAATTGTATTTTGTGAGGAATTGTGAACTATTATTCCATTTTGGTTACCACTTATGATATTATTGATAATCCTGTTATGTTGAGAGTTTAAAATATACACGCCAGCACTTTCCACATCTGAATGATTATTATTCTCGATAATGTTGTTTGATATAAGATTCTTGTTTGATAAAATCATTGTTCCATTGCTTCCATTTACAATTTTAAATCCATCCACAATACAATTTTCTGCTGCAATAGTTACACCATCTTTTCCTCTTCCATCTATAATTGGATAGCCAATTCCAATGAGGGTAAGCTCTTTCGATATAATAACATTCTCTCTATAAATACCCCTATAAACCATGATTGTATAACCATCTTTGGCGGCGTTGACAGCAGCCATTATGCTGCTGTAATTTCCCTCGCCATTGCCACCAACATACAAAACTTTTCCATCGCCTTTTTCATATGCATGAATATGCACTGGAAATAGAAGAAGAATTGTAAGCATGGTAGCCAAAATCTTTTTCACAACCATAAATTGGGTGTTTAATTTAAATT
>JAGGXG010000137.1 GCA_021163175.1 Thermoplasmata archaeon | reverse complement strand
TTTGTAACTCCGCTATTTTATAATCGTCATGGTTGAAGGTTAGCTTTGTCTTTGCATTATGGTCGATGGTAACATGAGTTACATCTATTGGCCCAGCTTCGCCTTCATCATTTGTGCTTTGAGCATATATAGTATATTCTCCATCTGGCAGGCTTTTTGTATCCCATTTTATGTTTAAATCCTGTTGATCAAGAAAACCATCGCCAGAAACAACAACCATTCTTTTGAACCATGACTCATCGCAGCCCTGCTCATATTTTATTATTTTATCAACAACAGTCTTCGCTTCCTTCAAACTTCTGCATGCTAGGCGACCAACATACACATCAGGATATAAATCGAGCATGCTGTCGTTGGCGACGCCTGGCTTGTTCCATGCCGCAAATATACCATCATGATTTGGATCCCAATCCTCGAATTCTCCTCCCTCTTTATAGATGTCGGCATAGTATAAATCGCTTGCAAATCCAGGATCATGCAAAGCTTCCGCAAGAGGATATTTTGGATTGTCATACAAATTTGTATATCTTACAGGAACATACCATCCTTTGATGCCAGCATTTGCATTATCTCTCGCCTTTGCATATATCTGTGATCTTAGTCCGCCGAACAGCAATACATATTTTATTCCATATTCCTCTATTGCATCTTTTATGAAATACTTTATTTTCTCCGGCTCATCTCTCCCGCTATAGTTTTTGTATATCTGGCTTGTTGTTATAACAAAAGTTGACATTCCAACATCATTTTTATGCTCCGCAAGCCTATCTGCCTCGCTTTTAAATTCTGGTGGCGTTATTATTACAAGTTTGTAGCTGCTTGAAGGCAATCTTTTTTCTGGTGGCGTATATTCAATTTTTATATTCGTTTTTTTTGCAACTTCTATTTTATTCAGAGCTGGAGCATATCTAACGGGATAAAAATGAATTGAAACAAAAGTGACATGCTCGCCATGTTTATTCAATCCACATCCAACTTTATATGTATAGTGGCTTCTGGGGTAAAAATCCTTGCTTTTATAAATGCTCTTGTCAATTGAAACTTTATAATCTATGCCAAGAGGAGAATATGGAAGCAGTGGTATTGGCCCATACGATGGAGCAATTTTGGCGTTCAAATTTTTAACTTCCGTTCCATCTATGCTAACTTTTATTTTCCTTATCCTTACTCCAAAGGGCAATTCTATAACTTTATTTACAACGGGTAAAATTGGCTTACCTGGAGAATATGAATATGTGGCTTTCTCCATGTTTATTGTAACATATTTTCCATCTCTTTCAATTGAATAATCTGGCATACTGATCTTTATAACTTTTTGATACTCTTTTGCTTGAGGAAATGCAGTTACGCCTCCAATTATCAAAATCCCCACAATTATAACAGATAGCGCCCCTTTCATACTCTTTTTATTCCTTTTTTATTTATAATTTTTTGGGCTTTTCGACTCACGTTGCCATTACCGAAATTTCATTCCATGCCTCTTCTTTTCCGTTCTTTCCCATGGCTTTGATTACATGTTTTCCCTTTTCAAATGAATACCATGTTTCAACGCTTCCTTTTCCTTCCATTATTTTCCTTCCATCTATATAAAGAATGCTGTTGCTTACATTGATCGAGGAGACCCTTATGAAAGTTTTTCCAGCCACCATTGTTGTTTTCATTTCCATTATTTTCCTTCCATCTATGTATAATCCATTTCTTGGCTCATATATGTAGACCATTGTTTCGCTTGCAGGAGGAATTTTTGCATCTGCAGCGTATGCCACGCTCCTTCTTAAAATCCACCAGTTGTAGCTTAAATTGCTCCTGTTTCCAACCCAGTTATACATGAACCATGTAAAGGGCGTAAGCTCTGGATGAACTGGAAGCTCTTCAATGTGGCCATCGATGAAGGTGTCTTTTTCAGGATGGGGCGAAAATAGAATAACTTTTCCATTCCCATATTTTGTAACGGCTGCTGCATACTGCCCTTTTATATCCGTCGTGATATTCTTCCATGGAATCCATTTTCCAAGCCATATCCAGAAATGCAATGGCGCAACCTCGCACGGCTCCTCAGCAAAAATAGCAATTGGCGCAACCTCGCCGCCCATGCCGGCGCCGCCCCAATACCTTATGTTTCTGTAGCCTCCATAAAAGCCCTTGAATATCGGAATTTTGCTATATGGTATGTAGACATTCAGCGGTATGCCTCCATGACTCCAGTTTGCCTTCCATAAATATTGCCATTCTTCAAGCTGGTTATCATTTATTGTTATGTTTGCAATCCCAAGATATGATGGGGCAGCTATATTTGCGCCGCCGCATATGCCGATATAACCACCACCATTGGCAACAAATTTTCTTATTTCTTCCTTCCATTTTTCATCCATTGAATCGGCATAAATCCTTGGCTCTCCTGGAATGACAAGAATATCGTATTTGCTTAGCATCCCTTTTCTTATCTCCTCCTTTGTTATTATCTTTGGGACAATTTCATATTTTATCCCATCTTTGATCCACGAATAGCTTATCGCATCTCTTATTTCTTCATCATATCCGGCATTGGAAAAATATATTGCAACTTCTATTTCAACAATTTGGGAGGAAATTATTTGAGGGGAAAGAATTAAGGCAGCAAGGAAAATGAAAATCAATTTCATGGGCATAAATTATGAAACCAAATTTAATGGTTTCTTTCAAACCTCGGAATAAATTTTTTTATAAAAACATAAATATGGCTGGCAGATATTTCCATCTCATGAGAAAAAATGCATTTGTGGTGGCATTTCTGGCCATTTCTCTCATCATCATTTTATATTTGCAAAACATTTCATGGAAATGGAATCCCTTACTTTTATTGATTCTGGGAGGTTTTTCTCTTGTTGCAGGAAGTGACTTATTTGTTGAGGGAGCAGCAGGCCTGGCATCGCAGCATGGCATAAGTGAGCATGCAGTTGGCTTAACCATAGTTGCTTTCGGCACTTCTTTGCCAGAATTTGCAGTCTCTTTTATTGCATCATTGAAAAAACACGGTGGTGTTGCAATTGGGAATGTCCTTGGAAGCAACGTCGCCAATATACTTCTCATAATGGGCATAGCAATGTTGTTGATGCCTTTGAAACCGAGTAAATTTGCATTGAAAGATTCTCTATATATGCTTGCCATCTCTCTTGCCATCGTTGTTGCATCCTTGGATGGCATGTTAAAAGCATATGATGGCATTCTCCTGCTCATTTTCTATTTCATTTTTATATACTTTCTGTATAAAAGAAAAAGCGTGGAGGCAAAATGCGAATCAAGCTTGGGCTATGCAGCATCTATTCTTCTCCTCTTACTCGGAATTGTGGCAATAACCATAGGTGGCAACGCAACGGTGGGCGGGGCTGTCGATGTGGCAAGGCTGCTGGGTGTAAGCGAGACAGCGGTGGCAGCCAGCATAGTTGCCTTCGGCACTTCTTTGCCAGAGCTTTCCACCTCCGTTATGGCAACGTTGAAAAAATATCATGGAATAGCCATAGGAAACATCATAGGAAGCAATATTGTAAATCTTGGTGTTGTTCTGGGTTCTGCATGCATTGTGAAAAACATATCTGTGGCGATGGATTTCATGATGCTTTTTTTCCTTCTTGCAGCCCTTCTTGCAACATTTGTGATATGGAGAAAAATTTATGGCAGGGCAGCGGGCCTCGTTTTTCTATTGCTCTATTTTATCTTCCTCATTCTTCTATACCTTTGATTTTGCAAAAATGGTATTAATTTATTGTAGAAATATGCCCAATTACAACGATAGTGCAAATAAAATGCAAAACCGAGCGAATTTTTAAATATGATTCTACATATTCCATCGATGTTGGTATTTATAGGAGCGACAATATTATGCTTTATAATATGGCTATTGTTTACATTCAATGGCAGCATATGGCAATGGGATGAGATAACAGCTGGTATAGTATTTTCTATAATTGCAGGGGCAATAACAGAAAAGGTAGCAATAAAAGAATATCGCTCGCTCTCTCCAAAAAAATGGCTTTATTTGATAGCATATTTGCCACGCTTCTTCTATGAGATGGCAAAGGCAAATTTTGATGTGGCGTATCGCATAATAACAGGAAAAATCAAGCCAGGCATCGTGAAGCTTTCTCCTGGATTAAAAAATAATCTTTCAATAACGATCCTTGCCAATTCTATAACTTTGACGCCCGGCACATTGAGCGTTGATGTTGACGAAGCAGGCAATTTATATGTTCACTGGATAAATGTCAAACCTGAATTTTTTGAAGAGAAAGATATCAAATGTAAGTGCAGATATGTTTGCTCAACATTTCCGGATTGGGCAAGGAGGATAGGAGAATGAATCCATTTATGATAGCTCTGGTGTTGTTAAGCATATCCATTTTAATAGCTATGATTAGAGCCATACTTGGACCAACGATTCCAGATAGAGTTGTTGGGCTCGATACTGTAAATACTCTCGTTATAGCATCTATGCTCGTTTTTGGTGCTGCAACAAAGGAAGTGATTTACATTGATGTTGCCATAGTTTATGCTCTGCTTTCCTACATAACGACGGTTTTGATAGCAAAATATCTGGAGGGTGGTAAAATATGATGTGGGAGTTGATTTATGTGCTACTGGGTATAGGAATTTTCTTCAATTTGCTTGCCTCCGTTGGTTTACTTCGTTTTCCAGACGTATATACACGATTGCATGCTGGAACAAAATGCACAACATTTGGAAGCATATTCGTGGCTTTGGCTGTCATGGCTTATGGCTTATGGAAATGGTATGATGGTGATGAGGCGATGATAAGCCTTGCCATCCATGCATTCTTTGCTCTGATTGCAATATTGCTTACGAATCCAACTGGAGCTCATGCAATAGCGAGAGCAGCTTATAGGAGCGGGGTTAAACCTGCAAAAGCTGTTATAGATGAACTGGGAGGTGAAAAAAATGATTAGTTTGTTTGGCATTGCTTTAATCATACTTTCCATATTTACAATCATTCCAGCCATCATGGCTGTTGTGATGAAAGATTTGCTTGCCTGCGTTATAGCCCTTGCCATAATGAGTTTGTTGCTATCTTTATACTTCTACCTTCTTCACGCCCCCGATGTAGCCATAGCGGAGGCGGGCGTGGGCGCCTGCATAACGACTGCATTGTTCATCATAGCAATAAGGGCAACGCAACGTTATGAGGTGGAAGAATGAAAGCAAAGGCAATAATATTTGTTGTGTTTGCTGCCTTCATAATATATGCTGCAATAAAAATTCATCCTTTTGGAGAATTGCAGGAAAGCAAGATGGATGATTATATCATAACGCATGCCCAAAATGAAACAGCTGCCAACAATGTTGTTACGAGCGTTGTCTTCGATTATAGAGGCTATGACACTCTTGGAGAAGCAACGGTACTGTTTGCTGCGATAGCAGGAGCTTTAATAACATTAAGAAGGGAGGGAAAAAATGAATGATGAAACAAATGATGGAAGGATGAGCATAATTGTGAGAACCATAGCAACAATGTTGCTCCCATTTGTTCTCATATTCTCCTTCTATGTAATCATGCACGGGCACCTCACGCCAGGCGGCGGTTTTCAAGGCGGGGCCATCGCAGCGAGCGCCATTGTTATGATGATAGCTGCCTACGGGCACAAAATGATGGGGAAGCGTGTAAGCGAGGATGGTTTAAGCATGGCTGAAAGCATAGGGGCAGCTATATTTGCAATCGTTGCTTTTATCGGCGTAATTATGGCTGCTTCATTCATGTATAATTTTCTGGTTGGCACACCATTGTTTGGCGAAACACCACCATTCGGGGGCAATCCAGGCATTCTGAATAGTGGTGGTATACTTCCAATACTGAATATAGCTGTTGGGATGAAAGTTATAGGAGGGCTTGCAGCTGTCGTAATGATAATGGCTCTGGCTGGCGATGAGAGAGGTGACGAAAAATGATATGGAATGTGCCTTTCATAACGGTTGCATTGCTCATAGCAATAGGCCTGTATGCGGTGATGTTCAAAAGAAATCTTATAAAGATAGCAATTGGAATAACCATTATAGAAAGCGGAGTAAATCTATTTTTGATAACCCTCGGCTACAGAAAAGGAGGCATCGCCCCAATTTATACCAATTTACCATCTGGTGTTAAAGTTCCAGAAGGCATGGTTTTGCCTGTTCCACAAGCTTTAACACTAACAAGCATTGTTATAGGAGTAGCTGTCCTTGCTTTGATGCTATCCTTCATAATGAAGATGTATCAGCATAATAAAAGTCTGGATTCGCATTCAAGGAGGTTGAAAGGATGATATATAATGAAGCCATTCCAGCAATATTAATAGGCTTGCCATTGCTGGCGGCATTCATAACTCCTATAATAAATCTGGCAAGCAAAAAAGCAAGGAATGCCTTCGTTATAGCTATTCTTGCAATCGAAGAGTTATTAATCATACTTCTTGCATGGCATGTTTTCACTAATGGCATCGTTATCTACACAATGGGGGCAAAAAATCCAAGTATCGTGCCACTACAGGCTGCCGTTCCAGTAAGAATTGTTCTGGAAATCGATGGCATGGCTGCATTCATGGGATTGATTTCGTGCACTGTTGCCATGGCGGCTGGAATATATTCAATAGCATTCATAAAAGAAGGAAATGGAAAAGCCCGTTATTATACTCTCCTCCTTATCATGCTTGCAGGCATGCTTGGCATGGTATTTACAGGCGACTTGTTCAACCTTTTTGTTTTTCTTGAAATCCTTTCCATTGCCTCATGCGGGCTTATAGCATATCGCCAGCACGCAGACGCTGTAGAAGGAGCCTTTAAATATTTAGTTGTTTCAAACATCGCCGCCCTCTTTGTTTTATTCGCAATAGCATTATTCTATGCCCAATATGATTTACTCAACATAGCTGCAATAGCGAATGCAATGCAATACACGCAGCTTGACAAAATTGCTTTGGCTCTGCTTGTTGCTGCCTTTGCCATGAAATGCGGGGCTGTGCCTATGCACTTCTGGGCGCCCGATAGCTATAGCACTGCGCCAGCCGCCATAACGGCGATGCTTGTGGCAGCGAGCCAGGCAAGTTTGTATGCATTATTCCGTGTTTGCTTTACATTGTATGGTAGCCTTATGAATTATCACATGATAGGCATAGCCATCATAATCTTTGGTTTGCTTTCAATGTTTATTGGCGTTACAATGGCATTGCCTCAGAAGGATATCAAAAGGCTGATGGCTTACCACGCTATAAGTCAGACTGGCTACATGTTGCTTGGAGTGGGCGTTGGCCTATATCTGCTTGGCTCATCTGACTTCAACGTCTATGGAATAAAGGCAATGGAAGGAGGAATATTCCATATAATAAATCATGCGATGTATAAAGGATTGCTTTTCTTAACGGCAGGAGCCATATATTACCGCCTTGGAACCCGCAATCTAAATGAAATGGGTGGGCTTGGTCATACAATGAAATTCACTTCAATATATTTCATCATAGGTGCTTTAGCTATAGCTGGTATACCTCCATTCAATGGTTTTGCATCAAAATTGCTTATATACGAGGCATGTTACAAAGTAAGCCCCATTCTTTCCATTGTGGCAATGCTTGTTTCTGTATTAACGCTTGCATCATTTATAAAAGTTTTTCATTCCGCTTTCATGGGTCCAAAAATGCATGATGTTAAAGAAGCGCCAAAAAGCATGCTTGCTGGTATGGCTGTGCTAACATTCGTAATAATATTCTTTGGTCTCTTCCCAGGCTGGGTTGTGAGCCATATTGTTCATCCCGCCGCCATGGCTCTGGTTGAGAAAATGGCATATATAAATGCTGTAATGGGTGGTTAAAATGCTCGAAACAGGATTTGGATACTGGGATGCAATTGCATGGATTGTGGCTTTCATTGTGATATGCATAGTTGTTTACATCATAAGAAGCATGGGCAAAAAAGAGCATAGGAAAGAGGCGGAAGAACCCTTCTTTTCAGGTGTTGAGCTGCCAGATGAAAAAGTTCATGTTAAAGCTTCCAACATTTACTGGGGTTTCATTGAATCGATGAAAGGATACTATGATGTAATGAAAAAAATGCATGATGGAATAATAAACAATTACATCTCATGGTTTGTTTTCATAGCTGTTTTGCTTTTGATTACTCTATTTGCCAAAGAGGTGATTCCATGATCCCGAAAGCATTCAAGAGATCGTTATGGGTATTTCATATAAACAGTGGCTCATGCAATGGATGTGATATTGAGATAATAGCTGCTTTGACTCCTCGCTATGATGCAGAGCGCTTCGGCATAAAACTGGTTGGCTCTCCCCGCCATGCTGATGTCATAGCTTTCACTGGCCCTGTAACGAATGATATGAAAGATAAAGTTATAAGGATAATAGAGCAAACACCTGATCCAAAAGTAATAGTCGTTGTTGGCTCCTGCGGGATAGGCGGCGGCGTCTTCCATGAGTCCTATCATCTTGCAGGCCCGATAGATAAGCTTTATCCCAATGCCAAATATTTTTATGTGCCCGGCTGTCCTCCAAGGCCAGAAGCAATAATTCAGGCTTTTGCAAAGGCATGGGAATGGCTGGAGGAGGTGGAGAAAAAATGAATGTTGATGAAGCAAAACAAAAATTTGAGGAAGCTGGCTACGAAACATGGGTTACAGAGAGGATAGCAGGCGTAAGAAATAAAGTGGCGAGAAAAACTTTATGGATTAGAGTTCAAAAAGATAAGTTCAGGGAGACGATGCAATTTTTCAAGGATATGGCTGATCAATACCCGCATTTCAGCATAATATCATGCACAGATTTAGGAAGCAATGTTGAGTTAAATTATCATTTTGCTCTTGGATATGGCAGCCATTTGGAAGAATATGTTGTTACTTTCAAGGTCAGCCTTCCAAAAGATGATTTGGAGATAGATTCAATTGCAGATATATTTCCAGCTGTAATATATTCCGAAAGGGAGATACAGGAAATGATGGGGGTAATTGTGAAAAACATTCCTGACGGCAGACACATGTTCCTAACAAAAGATTTTCCTTCTGGCGTATATCCATGGAGGAGAGATGAAGCGGGAGTAAAAGAAACGAACAAGCTATATGAGAGGTGGAAAGATGAAGCATGATTATGAAATTGCAGTGGGGCCAATTCATCCCGCGTTGAAAGAACCAATATTGCTTCGTTTAACCATAGATGGAGAAGAAATTGTTGACGTTGATGTAATAGCCAGTCAGAATCATCGGGGTATCGAATGGATAGGAATGAATAGAAACAATCCAATCCAGAGCTTGTATCTGGCAGAGAGAGTATGCGGAATTTGTAATTTCTGTCATCCAAGCAACCTTGTAATGGCGATAGAAGAGATAGCAGACATAGAAGTGCCGGAAAGAGCGCAATATATAAGAGTTATTCAGGGCGAGCTGGAGCGTATTCATAGCCATTTATTGTGGGCAGGAGTAGCTGCTCATGAAATTGGTTTCGATAGCTTACTTCATTACACATGGATGGTAAGAGAAAAAGTCATGGATGTTCTTGAAGCGGTGAATGGCAATAGAGTTACAAAAGCCATTATAATGTATGGCGGCGTAAGGCGTGACATAGATGAAGAAAAAGCAAAGCTGGTAAGGAAAATGTGCTCGTATTATAGAGAAGCTTTCAATAAGCTTGCAAAATTGTTTCTGGAAGACGATACAATAAAGAAGAGGACGAGGGAAATTGGAATACTGAAATATGAAGATGCTTTAAAGCTCGCTGCCGCAGGCCCAACAACGAGGGCGAGCGGAGTAAAAAAAGATGTTCGCCAGGATTTCCCATATTTTGCATATCCTGATTTTGATGTTCATGCTATAACGCCTGATGAGCTGCTTGGCTATACTGTCGGGGATGTATATGACAGGATTGTTGTGAGGTTGCTTGAAGTGAAACAATCTCTGGAAATAATAGAGGAGGCTTTGAACAACATGCCTTCAGGCGATATAATTGCTGAGAAAAAATTGGTTAAGCTTATGGCAAAGATTAAAGCAAGCGAGGGCGAAGCAGTGGCAAGATATGAGGCGCCGAGAGGAGAGGACATACATTATGTTATGCTCAAGCAGGGATATGAGCCATTGTATTCATGGAAGATTAGAGCTCCGACATACATAAACATACTTTCATGGCGTCCAATGTTGCTCGGCTATCAGATTGCGGATATACCAATCATAGCAGCCTCCATAGATCCATGCCTCTCATGCACAAATAGATTTGCTGTCGTTAAAGATGGAGAAGAAAAGATAATCAACGCCGACTACTTCCATCGTCTTTCCATTGAAAAAACAAGGAGGTTGAAAAAATGACGGGCGAATTCATATTCTGGCTTGTTGTCAAATCGGTTATAATAGCAGGCATTGCAATATTTTTTGGCTTACTGTATAAAGGTATTGACCGCAAGATCGTTGCCCACATGCAGGGCAGAGTAGGCCCGCCGATAAGGCAACCTTTCCTTGATGTTATAAAACTGATGAGCAAGGAGAATATCGTGCCAAAGCATGCAATAAAATGGCTTTTCAATGCTGCTCCTTTAATATGTCTTGCATCCTCAATAATGCTTTTGCTTTACATACCAATTGGGGGCTTTGATGCCATTCTCGAGGGCCATGGAGATTTAATCCTCATTTTATATCTGTTTGCCATTCCATCTATAGCAATGGTGGCGGGCGGCTTTGCCAGCTCCTCGCCATATGCTGCGATAGGAGCACAGCGTGAAGTTGTGACGATGATTTCATATGAGCTTCCTCTCGCTGTAGTTATCATAGCCATTGCATGGAAGTTAAGTGGCATCGAAGGAGATGTTTTTTCGATGGCATTTATAGCATCTCATCCAATATGGCAGAATGTTGGCATCCTTGGCTTAATAGGCGCTATCATGCTTTTGATATCCATGGTGGTCGTTGCTCCAGGAGAACTTGCAAAGATTCCTTTTGATGTTGCTGAAGCTGAGACAGAGATTGCAGGCGGTTTAACAGTCGAGTACTCAGGAAGAAATCTTGCGATGCTTTACATTGCAGATGGCGTTAAAATTTTCGCTTTTGCATCTCTTGTGGTTGCACTATTTTTCCCTTATGGCATTGCATCTCTTCTTTCATTGAATGGAGTCGCATCAATCATAGCAGACTTCCTGTTCTTCCTGCTAAAAGTATTTCTGGTGATGTTCTTTGCAGTTACTTTGATAAGGGCTGGCGTTGCAAGGTTTAGGATAACGCAGGTTGTAACAGCATACTGGGTTACAATAACGCTAATTGCATTACTCGGCTTGGTTTTACTAATGTGGGATACCCATTTCAATGTGAGGTGGTTATGATGTTTCCAATGTTGAAACAATTGCTTGGGCAAATGGTAAGAAAGCCATTTACAAATCTATTTCCAGCGAAATATGCACCTAAAAGCATTAAAAAATTCATGGAAAATGTGGAGAAAGGAAAGACAAAGATAAATCCTCCCATAACTACGCCTCCCGAATTTAGGGGGAAAATTGTTTATGATAGAGAAAAATGCATTGGATGCCAGCTCTGCATTAAAGTCTGTCCTCCAAAAGCAATAGAATTTAAGAAAGAGGAAAAGAAAATAAGGATATATGTGGCAAGATGCATATTCTGCAGCCAGTGTAATGATATATGTCCTGTTGGAGCACTTAGCATGAGTTCTGATTTCCTTCTGGCAAGCGATAACAAGCTTGATGAAAACCTGATTGTGGAATGAATTGATGCATTTCTCTCACGCTCTTTCACGAATTCTGGAATTTTTTGATATGTATGGAAAATAAAAGAATACAGCTTTCAAGCTCATTGAGCATTTACATGCATTTTGAATTTATGATATGAAATTGCTTGAAATGCAAAAAGAACAGTAATATCGCTACTGCTTTTGTATTCTGCAAGAGTTTATGTAACGTTATCAAGCACTGGCTCAACAATCCCTTTGCATCTTCCCAAACAATGTCACACAATTGAAGGCAAACGCAAGCGTTGCATTGCATAAAATTAGAGAGGCTACAGTTGCAATAACATGGAATGAAAGCATGCATGAATATAAAACATACATAAAAAGATGGAGTCATCACAGAGACAATTTTGATTTGCCAATGGGCAAAGGATTCTATTTATATTGCACTGAAGCAAGCAAATGGAATGGAAACCAATCTTCTCCTTTTTTATATTTTGAAAAAGCTACTATATAAAATAATAAAATATAAAGAATTGGGAGAGAACTCACTCGCTATATCCTCCTATTGGCAAAGTTGGGTCACCAAACAAAACCCATTCTTCTACCGTCTTAGCATCTATGGCGGAGTCGCTTTCAGGAGGGCTATTCCAGTCTATCGGATAGCGGTTGAGATAATCTCTCAAATCTTTACCCCACGCAGCCCCGATTATTTTTGTTCCATTCACGCCATATTCCCAGAAGAAATGTGGCTCAAGCCATGTTGTGGCGCCATCCCATGATTTTTTATCTTCCTTTGTGTATCCCAAAGCTGTGCAGCCAAGCGTTGCTATACTTCCGCCGCCCATTTTTCGTGTAATCCACCAGCTCCAGCATTCTGGCGAGTTCTCGCCTTTATATAAATAGCGGTACCATTTGTCAATACCTTCATAAATCTTGAATGTGTTGGTGAAGGAAACGTTGAACTGGCTGTTGTGGCAGCCGCCAACAATGCATATGGGATACATTCCATTATTTTTCAGGTAAACCATTCTCGTTACCTTGAAATCTGGAATCCATTCTGTGCTGTTGGGCATATGAGTTGTCCAGCTCATTGGATTTCCGTGACCATCGAGATAAAGTATTCCACACCCTTTATTTACTTCTCTCACAATATCCTTCCAGCCTTTGAGTGTGCCATCTGAAGTGTAAAGCTTTGTAACGTTGTAGTCCTCCAGGTATTGTAGAGCTTCGCTTGTTGTAACCTCTCCCTCATAACTTGGATATTCTGGATATGTGTCGCCAGCAGCAACAACTATGCGGCGAGCCCATGTTGAGCCATGAGCGTGTTCTTCATAATCTATTGTTTTCTCAACAACTATCTTTACCTCCTCCTCACTTCTGGCAGGCCATCTCCCAATGAAAACATCTGGTTTCAAATCTATTCCTTTATCAACGCTCCCGTTACGCCATTCCCCATATGTTCCATTGTTATTCGTGTCCCATGACTGGAAGTTTCCATTTGCATCGTATAGGTCAGCGAAATATAAGTCACTCAAAAACTTTGGCTCCGCCCAGAAACCGCCGCCGAAAGAATTGTATACGTAGCGGACTGGCATCCACCATCTTTCCTTGAAGCCAGGTTTCCTTCCACCAACGAGCAAAACATATTTTATTCCCCATGTGTCATATGCATATTTTATGTAATATTTCACTTTTTCAGCGTCATCGCCGCCATTCATGGTAAGGCATTCAGATAAGCCAACGAGCTTTGTTTTAACATTATGCATTTCCTTAAAATCAACGAAAGGTTGCAATGAATCAAGCCATTCATCTGGGGCTATGATTAAAAAGTCGTAGGCGGCGATGCTTTTTGTGGTTTTATTTTCCTCAGAATATTTTATGTTGTAAACATTTTCTCCAAGCGATGGAGCAAGCATAACAAATATTATCAATACAGTCAATATTCTCCTCATGAAAAACAAAATAAAAATTTTAATATAAAGTTTGTGCATTCCTTCCTACAACTCTTCTTTTATCACACTGAAACATGTGCATGTTACGGTCTTCCCCACTCCTTCCATACCTCTTATTTTATCCAAAACAAGCTCTCCTATTTCCTCCATGTTCTTCCCCCTCACCTTAAGCAACAGATCCCATTCCCCAGATATTATATATACTTCATATACGCTTTTCATCTTGGCAATTCTTTTTGCAAGCTCTCTTTGAGATATTTTTGAGCTCGGAAGGAAGGATACGAGAACGAAAGCAGTTACTGGCTTTCCAAGTTTTTTGTAATCCAGCAATATCGTAAATTTCTTTATCACACCTTTTTCAACAAGCTTCCTTATTCTCTCTGCAACAGTTGTCCTTGCCATCTTAATTTCTTTGGCTATCCTTGCCACAGGTTTGCTTGCATCCTCTCTCAATTTTTCTATTATAATGGCGTCTTTAGATTTCATAAAATCAATATGACAAAAATTTAAAAAATTTTTGATAAAATTGTGTATATTTGACAAAATTTTTGGCGAAATGATTATAAAGTTTTACAATGATTTTTTCCATGCTAACGAGTAAAAATTTGCTGGAATTTTATGAAGATGAGAGAATGAAAATAGCTATTAAGGTTGGAAGTAAAATAAGGGCTATTGCAGGAAATTTTTTACGCAGTAAGGGATTCATTGAGATTCCTCCTGTCATAATATCTCCTTTTACGGATCCGCTCGCCCATGAATTAATAGATGCGAAGATAAAATATTACGGCAATGAATTTTATCTCACAAAAAGTATGATTTTCCATAAACAGATTGCTCTCCTTACATTCGATAAAATATTTTCATTTTCTCCAAATGTGAGACTGGAAACGGAAGATAAAAAGAATACTGGAAGACATTTAATAGAATTCACACAGCTTGATATAGAGGCAAGAAATGCTGATAGAAGCCATGTTATGAAAATTGCGGAAGATATGCTCGTTCATTTAATAAAAGAAATCAGAAAATGCGAGGAAGCAGATAAATTTGAAAGATTGCCGCCCATACCAAAAAAACCATTCAAGAAAATAAAATTTGAAGAGGCATATCATGAATATGGCGAGGATTATGAAGAAGCCATTTCAAATGAAATAGAAGAGCCTATATGGATTGTTGATTTCCCGATATGGAAAAGAGAATTTTATGATAGAGAATACAATGGCTCAGGCATTCTTGCTGATATGGATTTGATATATCCAGAGGGATTTGGCGAAGCTTTATCAGGGGGAGAAAGAGAATATGAATATGAGAGGATAGTGGAGAGAATGAAGAAGAGCAAAATAGATTTGAAAATATATTCGAATTATCTTGCCATAGCAAAATATTTGCACCCATCTGCAGGTTTTGGAATAGGAATAGAAAGACTTACGAGATACATATGTGGGTTTAGGGATATAAAATATGCAAATCCATTTCCCAAGCTGCCAGGCGAATATGCATATTTCTAATCTTTGAATTTTGCTATATGAAGCAAGTCGATAACGTTGCCGTATTTTTTCAAATGCTCATAGCATTCTAGCGAGATGGTTATTATTTTTCTTCCATTGCTTTTTTGAATTACATCCTTAGCCATTTTTTCCGCTTCTTCTGGAAAAGCCTCTTTGAATTCCCTGCGTCCTCCGCAACACTCATGAATGTATTCCACATCTTTTTTCTCGAACAACTTCTTCACCTTTTCAACAAATTCACCATCGAAATCGTATGGAATGTGCACTGCATAGCTTTCCCCAGCATCGACGCTTTCTATCAAATCAACTATGTTCACCGCATCAAACCCTTCAAAATATTTCTTGCAGTCAGGCTCATAATATATCACTTGCTTTACTCCCGCCTCCTTAATTTTCTCAATAAGTCTGCCCGCCATTTCATTTTCCCTCCCTATTCTTTCGATGGCGCCGCCGCATCCGCCGTGCCATGCTGCAGCATGCAACTTTTTCGCTATTTCGTCCACGATTTCATTTTTTGAATTCATCACAAGCAATCTCTCGCCTTTTATTGGCTCATTCCATGCTTCTATTTCTTGCATTATTCTTTCATGCTCTCGCAACATGCCTTTCAAATCGTGGCGGGCAGCTTTTATTATATCCGTTATTTTTATCATCGATGGACATACACTTTCGCAAAGCCTGCATAGGGCACATTTCTGCAAGGCTTCTATTATAGAAGCATCTTCTTTTAGCTCGCCTGTTAGCAATCCGTATGAAATCATTATTCTTCCTTTCGGGCTATCCTTTTCTTTTCTTGTATGGAGGTAGACCTGGCATGCTTTTTTGCAAAATGCGCAACCTGTGCATGTCAAAATTTCTTTATAATATTTTTCGAGCATTTTCATCACCTGTAACGCAAATTGGTTATTATACTCCCTTTCCATTGCATCATTTTTCCAGGATTCATTATATTTTTTGGATCAATTGCAGCCTTTATCTTTTCCATAAGCTCTATGTTCTCCTTGATCATCCATGGTGCTTTAGATATCCCTATTCCATGCTCCCCGCTAACTATTCCTCCAAGATTGTAAACCACTCTGTATATCTCATCAACAAGTTTCTCCGCCTTTTTCCATTCTTCCTCGCTCGTTGGGTCAATCAAAATTTTTGTATGCAAATTGCCATCGCCAGCATGCCCATATGTTCCAATGAGGATGCCATATTTCCTCGATAACTCCTGAAATGCTTTTACTGCATCTGGTATTTTTGATATTGGAACAGCCATATCATCTGCAAGAGAAACGGAAATTCTATTTTCTCCATATCTTGACAGAGATGGCAGAACACCTTTCCTTCCTTTCCATAAATTTGCCATTTCTTTCTCATCGAATGTGAAAACAACATCTTTTGCATTGCTTTTTCTGCATATCTCGGCTATTCTCTCAATATCTTTTTTAATTTCCTCCTCTTTTCCATCTTTTTCTATTATGAGTATCGCCTCCACGTCAGGCAGACCAATATTCATTGATTTATTCACCGCTTGTATGCAAACTCTATCCATTATTTCTAATGCGGAAGGAATTATGCCAGATGCTATTATATTTGCAACGCCTTTTCCAGCATCATGCAAGCTGTCGAAAGAAGCAAGAGCAACACCTCTCTTTTCTGGCAAAGGTATTATTTTTATCGTTGCTTCCGTTATTACTCCAAGCGTGCCCTCGCTCCCAGCCAGAAGGCGCTCAATCTGATAGCCAGATGAATTTTTAAGCGTTGATGAACCCAATGCATAAGCTTTTCCAGGGGGAAAAACAGCACGCAAGCCAAGCACATAGTCACGAGTAGCTCCATATTTTATCGCTCTCATGCCTGAAGCATTGGTGGCGATCATGCCTCCAATCGTGCAAACATCGCCGCTGCCAGGCGAGGGCGGGAAGAAAAAGCCATATTTTGCAAGCTGCCTGTTCAACTCGCCATACACAACGCCTGGTTCGACCCTGCAATAAAAATTTTCTATTTTTATCTCCTTTATTTTGTTCATCGCAGCCATGTCAAGTATTATACCACCTTTTATGGGTACAGCCTGCCCGCTTAAAGCTGTTCCTGCACCTCTGGCTACAACTGGAATAGCGTGTTCATGAGCTATCTTTATTATTTCTATGACGTCTTCCTCACTTCTGGGCGTTACAACAACGCTTGGTATTGCATGATGTATGCTTGCATCGAAACCATACGAATATAAGGAAGCGTTATCTGCAAGAATTTTTTCTTTTCCTATTGCATCTTCGAGCATTGAAACAATGTCCATGTTTTGAAAATGAAAAGAATATTTAATTTTAATCGATATGCTATCATGCTGAAAAATCGCCACATGGTAAGCAAAAAGGAGAAGAAAGAAATATTGAGAAAGATTGAAACAGCGCTTGGAAGCAAGGTTGATGGAAGCATTGAAATAGCAGATTATGAAAAAATGAAGTTGTTGCTCATAAATGGAAAAATAAGAGGATTTGTAATGGACGGGGAGCCATTTTTAAATGTCGAGGGCTTAAAAGAAGTCCAAGCGAGCAAGAGATATGTCATCGTAGATGATGGGGCGATAAAGCATATTTTGAATGGAGCAGATGTCATGGCAGCTGGAATAGTGGATGCTGACGATGGCATTAAAAAAGGCGATATGGTGTGGGTAGGCGATGTTCGTTCTCTTCCGCTTGCCATAGGAATAGCTTTGATGGATGGAAAGGAAATGAAAGAAGCAAGGAAAGGAAAAGCCGTTGAAAACATTCATCATATTGGTGATAAAATATGGAAAATGGCTAAAGAGGAGTAGCATACACAACAAATTTTTTATTCTCTCTCCATTTTTACCTCAATGGAATATTGTAAAATAAGCGAGGCTTTGCGTAAGAAGGAAGGAGAGGAAGTAAAAATAAGAGGGTGGATTTATAGGAAGCGCAGTAGTGGTAAAATAGCTTTTATTGTTGTGAGAGATTCGACAGGCATAATACAGACGATAGTGGAAAAGAAAAATGTGAGCAGTGAGGAATTCAAAAATGCAAGGAAGGCGTTGATTGAATCATCCGTTGAAATAGAAGGCGTAATACATGAGGATGAACGCGCTCCAGGTGGAAGAGAAATTCATGTTAAAAAATTCAATGTTGTTGGCTTCGCAGAAGAATTTCCGATAACGGAATATCAGAGCGTCGAGTTCCTGCTTGACAATCGCCATTTATGGCTTCGTTCAAGAAAGCTTACAGAAGTCATGAAATTGAAAGCAAAGGTACTACGCCTCATAAGGCAATGGTTCGATGAAAATGATTTTTATGAAGTCACTCCCAGCGTTATAACGACGAACGCTGCCGAAGGAGGCGCCACAGCCTTCGAGTTCGATTATTTCGGGCAGAAAGCATATTTGAGCCAGACGGCGCAGATGTACCTTGAAGCATTAATTTTCTCTCTCGAGCGTGTTTGGTCTCTTACGCCATCTTTCAGGGCTGAAAAATCGAGGACGAGGAAGCATTTAACGGAATACTGGCATCTGGAGGCAGAGGAAGCATGGGTTGACAACGAGGGCAACATGAAAATTCAGGAAGAATTGATAAGCCACGTTTGCCAGAATATTGTGAAGATTGCCAGAGATGAGCTTGAATTTCTCGGAAGAGATATTGAATCATTGAAACAGATCGAGCCACCTTTTAAAAGAGTGAAATACAAAGATGCGATAAAAAAATTACAGGAAAAGGGATTCGAGATAAAATGGGGCGATGATTTTGGGGCGCCGCACGAAAGGGCTCTGGTGGAAGGGGAGGAAAAGCCCGTCTTCATAACCCATTTTCCTGTTGAAGCAAAGGCATTCTATATGAAGATTTCACCAGATGGAAAGACCGTGGAATGCGCAGATATGCTTGCTCCAGAAGGATATGGTGAGTTAATAGGGGGATCAGAAAGAAGCGAAGATATCGATTCCATGATAGCTCGTTTACGACAGCAAGGGGCAAAGGTGGAAAACTACGAATGGTATTTTGATTTACGCAGATATGGTAGCGTGCCACATTCAGGCTTCGGCCTTGGGCTTGAACGCCTAATAATGTGGCTTGCAAAGCTTGATCATATAAGAGATGCAACTCCATTTCCAAGGATGCTCAGAAGGGCGTATCCATAATGGAGATAACAATTTAAAATCATGCAAAATAAACTTTTTGTGAAATTCATATGCGATGAAATGCTCGGAAGCATGGCAAAATGGTTACGCATTCTTGGATATGATGCAAAATATGTTAAGAATATGGAAGATGAGGAAATAGCAAGGATAGCGAGAGAAGAAAAAAGAATTTTGCTTACCAGAGATAAAAAACTGGCTTCGAAATGCAAAAATTCAGTTTATCTTGAGAATAACGGTCTAAGAGAGCAACTTAAAAAGTTGATTAAAGAGCTTGGTTTGGAAATAAATGAAAAGAATTTGCTTACAAGATGCATAATATGTAATGAAAAAATTGAAAAAATCGAAAAGGAAAAAGTTAAAGGAAAAGTTCCAGAACATGTTTATGAAAGCCATGATGAATTTTATGTATGTCCGAGATGCAAGAGAATATACTGGATTGGAACTCATTTTGAAAACATGAAGAAATTTATAGAAAGCATAAAATTAAATTAGGCCCGTAATATACACTTATGAAAAAGGTTTTTGTTATATTCATAGGCCTGGCTTTTATATTAAATTTTTCAGACTACAGCAGGGAAAACACCATAGTTGTTCATGAAGGGGAGAGTATACAACATGCCATAAATGCTGCTATGCCGGGAGACAAAATAATTATAGAGGGTACTTTCCATGAAAGCGTTGTTGTGAACAAAAGCGTTATCATAGAAGGAAGAAATGCAGTAGTTTATGGAACAAATGGAAGCGTTTTCAATATATCAGCCAGTGCCACCCTCAAAAATTTATCTATAATTCATTCAGATGCAAGTCATGCTGTTGTTTATGCTGAAGGAAATGCTGTTATAGAGAGATGTAACATAAGCCACGGAAGATATGGGATTGTGGCAAAAAATGGGATAATGGTGTATGCATGCAATGTGAGTAAAGCTGGGGGTGGAGTTGTAATAAAAAATGATAGCGTTATTTCTTCATGCAGCTTTTACAAATGCGGTATTGCCATACAATGTTATGGCGACAACAATCAAATTTTTGGTGACAACGCCTACTATTGCGGCGTCGCCCTGTATATGGAGAATGCTTCTCATAATATTATCGAAGAATGCCATTTCTATAAAAACAACAATAATGAATGCGGTATTTTCATGCTTTCCTCACATTATAATGAAATCAGGAAATGCGATGTAAGCTATGTTAGCTTTGGAATAAGAATGATGAAATGCAATGGAAACGTTGTTGAGCAGACAAAATTGCATGATATGAGGTATGGCATAGAATATGAAGATTGCAACGATTGCTATGTTTATCACTCTTCCATCTATGGCAATAGATTCGGAATCGAGGCAAATAGATGCAAAGGAATGCGATTCAATTACAATGATTTGGAAAATAAAATGTATAATTTACATGCAAAATTTTCATATTGTGATGCACGCCACAATTACTGGGGTAGCATTTTTCCATCTAAAATAAAAAATGAGGGAAGTATCGTTCTAACAATGCCATGGCTGATAAAGCCAATTTATGGTATAAAAAAGGAGGAAAATAACGGAATAACAAAAATTATGGAGGAAAAGCAATACATTATTCCAGAACATGAATTCAATAAGATTAGCGTTGCTGATTTCGACCCATTGGTGGATATAAAAGTAGCATTTATTGTAAAGAGGGTGAGAAGCTTCGATATGGATCGATACAGTGTGAGCATAAACATAGATGGTAAAGAAAATGAAAGTGTTTTTGAAAATGATGTTGAACCAGACTGGAGAGTCATTCAGAATGTTGATGATTCAAAGCAAATTGTGGAAATAAAAATAAAAATTGGTAAGGAGGAAAAACAAATTCATTATGATTTAGCTACTGGAAATTGGTATGGTGATGATTGGCTCGGCGATGACAATGGCTATGGCCATATTTTATTCAAAAAATATGAGATATGGTTCGATGTAACATATAATGATTACGATGGCGATGGTTTAACATACTGGGAAGAAGAAAACATATACCATACGAGCCCATATGTAAACAATTCTATGGATGACGTTGACAAAGATGGCATTCCATTCTGGTGGGAAGATAAATATGGCTTTAATCCTTTGAAACCCGATAATGTATCAATAGACCATGACAGAGATGGCTTAACAATCCTGCAGGAATATTATATGGCTTCAAATCTTTCTGATCCATTTGCAAAGGACATTTTTCTTGAAATAGACTACATGCATGACTACAAGCCTTCTCAAACCAGCGTTGAATTACTCTGCAATGCATTCGCTTTACGCAACATAACAATACATGTATTCATCGACGACGAGCTTCCATTGAAAAATCGTTTATACTATGATGATTTGAGGGACATATACTGGAAATATTTTTTGGATGGAAACATAGACAGCATAAAACACGGAGTGTTTCATTACGAGGTGATGGGCAAATACAGCTCCCTCCCGCGGGGCGGCCACGCCTTCGTTGGCTGGGACAATCTCGATTCTTTCGTGCTTGGGGGAGCATATATAAACAAATGGCGCATTGGAGAGGCAAGAAAAGTGGCATATGCGAGCCTTTCGATGCATGAACTTGGCCATACACTTGGCTTATTCGAATATACCTTCCCGGGCATAGATAATGAAAGCTGCAATGCCCCCTGGATGCGTGGCTACTGGATATATCGAAATTACAAAAGCTGCTTGAATTACCGCTATGCCTTCCAGCTCGTTGACTATTCTGATGGCAGTCATGGCAAAAATGATTTTGATGACTGGGATAACATTGATTTAACCTTCTTCAAGAATTCATATTATTATCCTTAAAATAATTTCGAAAGACGGAACGAATTCGTCGTGCTATGATAAAATGTTTCGGAAACAATCATATGTTTATTGCTATAACACTTTCCTCCACGCTGTATTTATTGCCGGCGTTGTCATAGGCAACTATTTTTATATCTCTCACTCCTATAGTCTTTTCATTCCACTCCCATGAATATGGTTCTTCATCATCTTTAAATTTCAATTGGTCATTTATGTAAAAATCAACATGAGTCACACCAGATAAGCTATCTCTCGCAACAACATCTATGCTAACATTTCCTATAATTATGGTATACTGCAAATCCATCAACTTCCTGCCGAATAAATACACGCCTTTCAATGGACTTGTAATTTTTAGAACAGGAGGGCTTTTATCAACTTTTATTCTCGCCTCATTCATCCTTTCAATATTTCCTGCTTTATCTGTAGAATAGTAGATGAAACTGTGGTTTCCCTCGCCGACTTTTATCTCTCCTTCATATTCATGCAACTTGCCATCCATAATATAATATGTTTCATCCACACCAGAAAGCTCATCATTTGCAAAAAGGGTTACATTGACATCCTCATTATACCATCCATCTGTTGCGTTTTTATTAACAAAAAATTTGGTTGCAGGTGGAGTATAATCAATTTTCAATGCAATTGCACTTTCATTTATGTTTCCACTTCTGTCCATTGCATAGAAATAAATGAAGTGATTTCCCTCATTATTTATGTAAATTGCTTCACTATAATTTTTCCATACACCATCATCGATTTTATATCTGATTTCTTTGATTCCAGATAGGGAATCTTCTGCATCGATCTCGATTTTAACCCTGCTTATATGCCATCCATTTTTTCCATTTGGTGATGCCCCTTCATATTTCAATGAAGGTGGCGAGCTATCCACAGTAACATTTTTACATATGGTTGAATTCATGCTTTTATTATCCAAAATCTTCAGACACACGCGATATATCCCCTCTTTTTCATAAGAATGATTCACCACCATGCCATATCCAATGCTTCCATCTCCAAAATACCAGGTGTAATTGACAATGCTGCCATTAACACTATAACTCAAACTTGCATTGAATGTTACGTTTTCATTTACTTTGGGCCACTCTGGAGAAAAAGTAAAATTTGCGCATGGCTCGCTTCCATTCGCAAATGCCATATTTGATAGAATTATAGCAATCATTGCAATAAATGCAAATTCTTTTCTCATGCGGATATTATCTTTTCCTCTTTTTTATGTTTTTTGGTATTGGCAATATCCCTGAAGTTATACCAAATCACCTGGCTTTAAAAACAAGTTTTGGCATTCTCAACACTTCTGTGGCGACAATAGAAAACTTTAAAAATAACTTAAGAATATATGTTGGAGGGAGGGGGATGCAGAAAGAAGAATTAATCCAGCTGCACACTCTATTTGTGCAGATAAAGGAAGAAATCGAAAAAGAAATGGATGTAAACGGTGCCTTCAAAGAATACGAGGAATTTGGAGTGTATCCACATCACATACATAAATCAAAGAATGCCCATAAAAAAGCAATATTCATACTTGGTAAGGAGATAGCAAAAATATTTTCGCACAATAAATTATCTTCTCTATCCATGGTTGCCAAGCGACTTGAAAGGATGGAAGCAAAAATTTAAATACGACAGAAATCATAATCCTATGAAAAAGAAAATAGCCACGTTAGTTACAATCATGTTACTTTTGAGTATGCTGAATTTTGCAAGCAGCAATGGTAAAAAGATAGAACTTTTGCACAAGGATGGCTATGTATTGATAAAAAGCGATCTACCCAATTTAATGATTCCTGAGAAGCCAATACTTCCATATGAAACCAGAACATACATATTTCCTTTCGGGACAAAAATAAATGGCATTGATGTCAGAGCTATAGGCATTGAAATAGAAAAGATAAAAGAAAAAATAAAACCTGCTCCAGAGCCTGTAACGGAAGGAAGGAAAAGTGTTGTGAGGGAAGGAGCTGTATACAGCAAAGATGAGTTTTATCCTGAGAAATGGTATGACTACAGCATAAAAGCTGGAATAAAGGACGGAAAGCATGTTATATTTGTAAACA